>NZ_JAAAYH010000104.1:0-23418 GCF_018035285.1 Streptomyces sp. MK37H
CGCCTCCGCAGGAGGCCTCTCAGCGCCCCGCTGCACCCCCGGCGGCGGAAGTGGCCGAAGAGCCGCAGAACGGCGCCCAGACGGCGCCCGAGGCCCCTGCTGGGCCGTCCGAGGCGCCCGAGGCCGCCGTGCCCGAGGCCCGCGAGGTCGTCGCAGAGCCCGAGGCCCGCGAGGCCGCCGTGGAGGCCGAGGCCCGCGAGGCCGCCTCAGAGGAACGCACCACCCCGGACGTCGGGCCCGAGCCGTCCCGGACGACGGCCGAGACCGCTGCCCCGGCCGCGCGGCAGGGCGCGGGCGGTGGACGCGGCCGTAAGGGGGCGTCGGCGGACGAGGACGAGCCGGAGCCGGTGCATGCGCGGGCCGGCCTCGATGCGGCGCCCCCAGCAGGCGGGCACGGCGGTGAGGCGGCCGGGACGGCGAGTAGCGAGCCCGAGGCGAGTGACGGGGCCGCTGCGAGCGGTGGGGGCGGTCAGGGCGAGGCGCAAGCCGAGGACGGTGGCAATCGGTTCACCATCCGGCTGGACAACTTCGAGGGGCCCTTCGACCTCCTCCTCCAGCTGATCTCCAAGCACAAGCTGGACGTCACCGAGGTCGCCCTCTCCAAGGTCACCGACGACTTCATGGCCCACATCCGCGCCATGGGGCCGGACTGGGACCTCGACCAGACCACCGAGTTCCTCGTCGTCGCGGCGACCCTGCTGGACCTCAAGGCGGCCCGGCTGCTGCCCGCCGCCGAGGTCGAGGACGAGGCGGACCTGGCGCTGCTGGAGGCGCGCGATCTGCTCTTCGCACGGCTGCTGCAGTACCGCGCGTACAAACAGATCGCGGACATCTTCAACGACCGGCTGGCCGCCGAGGCCGCCCGTCACCCCCGTACCGTCGGCCTGGAGCCGCACCACGCCGAGCTGCTCCCCGACGTCGTCATCAGTATCGGCCCCGAGGGCTTCGCCAAGCTGGCCGTCAAGGCGATGCAGCCCAAACCCAAGCCGCAGGTCTACGTCGACCACATCCACGCCCCGCTGGTCAGCGTCCGGGAGCAGGCCGAGGTGGTGGTCGCGCGGCTGCGGGAGCTGGGGGAGGCCACCTTCGCCGCGCTCACCGAGGACGCTCCCGACGTCCTTACGGTCGTCGCGCGCTTCCTGGCGCTCCTGGAGCTCTACCGCGAGCGCGCGGTCCTGCTGGACCAGCCGGAGGCGCTCGGGTCGCTCATGGTCCGCTGGACGGGCGAGGCGGGGCAGCAGCCACTGGTGACCGACGAGTTCGACCAGGAGGCCAAGCCCCGTAAGGAGCCCGAGAAGGAGACGGCCACGCCCGAGAAGGAGAAGGAAGAGGTAGCGAGTTGAGCGAGCAGCGGACACCCGCCGGGCTCTCCGAGGTCGCCGAGCTGGACCTCAAGCCCGCCCTGGAGGCCGTCCTCATGGTCGTCGACGAGCCCGCCACCGAGGAGAACCTCGCCAAGGTCCTCCAGCGGCCGCGCCGCGCCGTCGCGGACGCGCTGCGTGAGCTGGCCGACGAGTACGCGACCCAGGGCCGGGGCTTCGAGCTGCGGCTGGTCGCGGGCGGCTGGCGCTACTACACGCGTCCGGCCTACGCCGCCGCCGTCGAGGGGTTCGTCCTGGACGGCCAGCAGGCCCGGCTCACCCAGGCCGCTTTGGAAACCCTCGCGGTGGTCGCGTACCGTCAGCCGGTCAGCCGTTCCCGAGTCTCGGCCGTCCGCGGCGTCAACTGCGATGGTGTGATGCGGACCCTCCTCCAGCGGGGCCTGGTCGAGGAGGCGGGCACGGAACCCGAAACAGGTGCGATCCTGTACAGGACGACGAACTACTTCCTGGAGCGGATGGGCCTGCGGGGGCTGGACGAGCTCCCGGAGCTCGCGCCGTTCCTCCCCGAGGCGGACGCGGTCGAGGGCGAGTCCCAGGAGGGCGTGCCGTCGTTCGATCCGGACGCCATCGACGGCGATGACGCGCAGGACGACGCAGAACGCACGACGACGTAGAACACCGAGCCGGCAGCGGCCACTCTCAGACGGAAACTTGATGCGAAGCAGCGGCAGGAACAGCAGGGGCAGCGGTAGCGGCGGCAAGAACTACCGGGGCGCGGGGAACAGGCGCGACGAGCAGCAGCAGCGCGCCGGCCGCCCCCGCCCCGAAGAGCGCCGCTACGACGTGGGCGGCGGCCCCAAGGCGGGCCCCAAGGGCTCCCAAGGCGGCCCCAAGGGCTCCCAAGGCTCCCAGGGCGGCCCCAGGACGGGCTCCCAGGGCTCCCAGGGCTCCCAGGGCGGCGGCCCCAAGGGCGGCCCCAAGGGCGGTGGCGGCGGCCGTGGCCGCAAGCCGGGCCCGGCCCGGCCGCGCGAGTACGAGGCGCAGATAGAGGAGCGCAACCGCGCCCGCCACGACAAGCCGCGGGTCAAGATGCCCAAGACCTTCGGCGAGCCGGAGGGCGAGCGGCTCCAGAAGGTCCTCGCCCGCGCCGGCATGGGCTCGCGCCGCGCCTGTGAGGACCTGATCGACCAGGCACGGGTCGAGGTCAACGGCAAGATCGTGACCGAGCAGGGGCTGCGCGTCGACCCCGAGAAGGACGAGATCAAGGTCGACGGGCTGACCGTGGCCACCCAGTCGTACCTCTTCTTCGCGCTGAACAAGCCCGCCGGTGTCGTCTCCACCATGGAGGACCCCGACGGCCGCCAGTGCCTGGGCGACTATGTGACCAACCGCGAGACCCGGCTCTTCCACGTCGGCCGCCTCGACACCGAGACCGAGGGCATCATCCTGCTCACCAACCACGGTGAGCTGGCCCACCGCCTCACCCACCCCCGCTACGGCGTGAGGAAGACCTATCTCGCCGCCATACAGGGCCCGCTCCCGCGCGACCTGGGCAAGCGACTCAAGAGCGGCATCGAGCTCGAGGACGGCTACGCCCGCGCCGACCACTTCCGGGTGGTGCAGAACACCGGCAAGAACTACCTCGTCGAGGTGAGCCTGCACGAGGGCCGAAAGCACATCGTGCGGCGGATGCTCGCCGAGGCCGGCTTCCCGGTCGACAAGCTGGTGCGGACGGCCTTCGGCCCGATCGCGCTCGGCGACCAGAAGTCCGGCTGGCTGCGCCGGCTGACCAACACCGAGGTCGGCATGCTCATGCGCGAGGTCGACCTCTGATGGCGACCCGGCGCCGCTGACGGCCCCGGCCGCCAGCGGGCCGCCGCGTCGTCAGCGGGCCGCCGCGTCTCGCCCAGCGGTCGCCCCGGGAGCCTGTCCGACCCGCTCGTTACGCTGATCGGGAGTGCGGCCGGACGACGCGGCCGTGCCCGACGCACGACAGGCACAGCGCGCACAGGGGAGCGAGACGTGGCGGTACGAGCGGTCCGCGGGGCCGTCCAGCTGGACCGGGACGAGCCGGAGCACATGCATGAGCAGGTCTCCGCGCTGCTGACCGCCATCCTGGAGCGGAACGCCCTCGCCCAGGACGACCTGATCAGCGTGTGGTTCACGGCCACCCCAGATCTGCACAGCGACTTCCCGGCGGTCGCCGCCCGCAAGCTGGGCATCACCGACGTACCGCTGATCTGCGCCCAGGAGCTGGACATACAAGGGGCCATGCCCCGCGTCGTCCGCATCCTGGCGCATGTCGAGACCTCCCTGTCCAAGTCCGATGTCGCCCATGTCTACCTGGGCGCCGCCGGCTCCCTCCGCAAGGACATCGCCCAATGAGAACCGCCCTCGTCATCGGCACCGGCCTGATCGGCACCTCCGCCGCGCTGGTCCTGGCCGGCCGTGGCGTCCAGGTGCACCTCTCCGACCACGACGCGGCCCAGGCGCGGACCGCCGAGGCGCGCGGCGCCGGGACGCAGGCTGAGCCCGAGGGGCCCGTGGACCTGGCGATCGTTGCCGTGCCCCCGGCGTATGTGGCGGCGACGGTGGCCGATGTGCTGCGCCGCGGGCTGGCCCGCGGCGTCCTGGACGTCGCGAGCGTCAAGGGCGGCCCGCGCCGCGAGCTGGAGGCCCTCGGCTGCGATCTGACCCGCTACATCGGCACGCATCCGATGGCGGGCCGGGAGCGCTCCGGGCCGCTGGCCGCCACCGCCGACCTCTTCGAGGGGCGGCCGTGGGTGCTCACGCCCACCGGCGGCACCGACACCGAGGTGCTCAACCTCGCGCTCGAGCTCGTCGCGCTGTGCCGGGCGGTGCCCGTGGTGATGGAGGACGAGGCCCACGACCGGGCGGTGGCGCTCGTCTCGCACACCCCCCACCTGCTGTCCAGCATGGTCGCCGCGCGGCTCCAGGACGCCGATGAGACGGCGGTGCGGCTGTGCGGGCAGGGCATCCGCGACGTCACCCGGATCGCGGCCTCCGACCCCGCCATGTGGATCGACATCCTCTCCGCCAACCCCGGCCCGGTGGCCGATGTGCTCGCCGCCGTCGCCGCCGACCTGGACGAGACGGTGCGGGCGCTGCGCGCGCTCCAGTCCGCCGACGAGGCCAAGCGAGGCGGCGGCGCGGCCGGGATCGAGGACGTGCTGCGCCGGGGCAACGCCGGGCGCGAGCGAGTGCCGGGCAAGCACGGCGCCGCCTCGGCCGTCTATGAGACCGTGACGGTCCTCATCGGCGACCAGCCGGGCGAGCTGGCCCGGATCTTCGCCGACGCGGGCCGGGCGGGTGTCAACATCGAGGACGTCCGGATCGAGCACGCCACCGGACAGCAGGCCGGTCTGATCCAGCTGGTGGTCGAGCCCTCGGCGGCGCCGGGGCTCACCCAGGCCCTGCGGGAGCGGGGATGGTCCATCCGGCAGTAGCGGCGGAGCGGACCGCCCACGGCCCCGGCCCCGGGGCCGTCCCCCAGCGGTGCGAAGCCGCCCGGAGGAAGCCAGTAACCTTGTCCGAGGCTCACATGGCCCGTTCAACTCAGCCCCGTGCACACGAAAGGTGTCTGTCACCGTGGAAACCGCCGCCCGGACCGCCCCGGCAGCAGTGATTGTCGCGATCGACGGCCCCGCAGGCACGGGCAAGTCCAGTACCTCGAAGGCCGTCGCCGCCAAGCTGGGCCTGGGCTATCTGGACACCGGCGCCCAGTACCGGGCGATCACCTGGTGGATGGTGGCCAACGGCATCGACGTCGAGGACGCCGTGGCCGTGGCCGACGCCGCAGGCAAGCCCGCCATCGTCTCCGGCACCGACCCGGCCAACCCGACGATCACCGTCGACGGCACCGATGTCTCCGGGCCGATCCGCACCCAGGAGGTCACCTCGCGGGTCAGCGCGGTCAGCGCGGTGCCCGAGGTGCGGGCCGTGATCACCGAGCTCCAGCGGACCATCGCCACCGAGGCGCCGCGCGGCATCGTGGTCGAGGGCCGGGACATTGGCACCACGGTCCTCCCGGACGCCGACCTCAAGATCTTCCTGACCGCCTCCCCGGAGGTCCGGGCGGCCCGCCGCAGCGGTGAGCTGAAGGGCAAGGAGGCCGCCGACCTGGCCGCCACCCGGGCCGCGCTGGCCAAGCGGGACGCACTGGACTCCGGCCGCAAGACCTCGCCGCTGGCCAAGGCGGACGACGCGGTCGAGGTGGACACCTCCGAGCTCACCCTCGACCAGGTCATCGAGTGCGTGGTCACCCTCGTCGAGGAGAAGCGGACGGTCGCGTGAGCGCCACCGACGCGACACTTCCCAGCGCCGCCGGGGCCGCCGTGGGACGGCGGATCGGCATCGGTCTGATGCACGGGCTGTGGCGGCCGCGGGTGCTGGGCGCGTGGCGGATCCCGTCCGCCGGGCCCGTCATCCTCGCGGGGAACCACTCCCACAACATCGACGGCCCGATGCTGATCGGCACCTCGCCGCGGCCGGTGCACTTCCTGGTCAAGAAGGAGGCGTTCATCGGCCCGCTGGACCCGTTCCTGCGCGGTATCGGGCAGCTGAAGGTGGACCGTACGAGCGCCGACCGCACCGCGATCGGCCAGGCCCTGGGGGTGCTGGAGCGCGGCGGGGTGCTGGGGATCTTCCCCGAGGGCACCCGGGGCGACGGCGACTTCGCCGCGCTGCGCTCGGGGCTCGCGTACTTCGCGGTGCGCTCCGGCGCGCCGATCGTGCCGGTGGCGGTGTTCGGCACCGCCATCCCGCGCGACGACGGCCGGTCCAGGCCGCTGCCCCGGCTGCGCAGCAGGATCGACGTGGTGTTCGGCGACCCGTTCGAGGCGGGGGACGGCAGCGGCAGGCGGACGCGGGCGGCCCTGGACCAGGCCACCGAGCGCATCCAGAAGCGGCTGGCCACGCATCTGGGCACCGCCAGGCGGCTGACCGGCCGACCGGATCAGACATAGACCCGCGCACCGCCAGGGGCGGTGCGCGGTACTGAGGGACGACGAGGAAATCTTCATGAACGACCAGATCCACAGCGGCGGCGACGAGCACGGGGAGCTTGGCGACGCCGAGTACGCGGAGTTCATGGAGCTCGCCGCGCAAGAGGGCTTCGACCCGTCGGAGGTCGAGGGCGACCTGGCCGCGGCGGGGCATGGCCCGCTGCCGGTGCTGGCCGTCGTCGGCCGCCCCAACGTCGGCAAGTCCACCCTGGTGAACCGGATTCTCGGCCGCCGGGAGGCGGTCGTGGAGGACCGGCCCGGCGTCACCCGCGACCGGGTGACCTACGAGGCCGAGTGGTCCGGCCGCCGCTTCAAGGTGGTCGACACCGGCGGCTGGGAGCAGGACGTGCTCGGCATCGACGCGTCCGTGGCCGCTCAGGCCGAGTTCGCGATCGAGGCCGCCGACGCGGTGGTCTTCGTCGTGGACGCCACCGTGGGCGCCACCGACACCGACGAGGCCGTGGTCAAGCTGCTGCGCCGGGCCGGGAAGCCCGTGGTGCTGTGCGCCAACAAGGTCGACGGGCCCAGCGGCGAGGCCGATGCCGCGATGCTGTGGTCGCTCGGCCTCGGCGAGCCGTACGCGGTGTCCGCGCTGCACGGCCGCGGCACCGGCGACATGCTCGACGCGGTCCTGGAGGCGCTGCCCGAGGCCCCGGCCCAGACCTTCGGGGCGACGATCGGCGGACCGCGCCGGATCGCCCTGATCGGCCGCCCGAACGTGGGCAAGTCCTCGCTGCTCAACAAGGTCGCGGGCGAGGAGCGGGTGGTCGTCAACGAGACGGCGGGCACCACCCGCGACCCGGTCGACGAGATGATCCAACTGGGCGGCACCACCTGGAAGTTCGTCGACACCGCCGGTATCCGCCGCCGGGTCCACCTCCAGGAGGGCGCCGACTACTACGCCTCGCTGCGCACCGCGGCCGCCGTGGAGAAGGCGGAGGTCGCGGTCGTACTGATCGACGCCAGCGAGTCCATCAGCGTCCAGGACCAGCGGATCATCTCCATGGCCGTCGAGGCCGGGCGCGCGCTCGTCATCGCGTACAACAAGTGGGACACCCTGGACGAGGAGCGCCGCTACTACCTCGAGCGCGAGATCGAGACGGAGCTGGGGCAGATCCAGTGGGCGCCGCGGGTCAATGTCTCGGCCCGCACCGGCCGCCATATGGAGAAGCTGGTCCCGGCGATCGAGACGGCGCTGGCCGGCTGGGAGACCCGCGTCCCGACCGGGCGGCTCAACTCCTTCCTCGGCGAGATCGTCGCCTCGCATCCGCACCCGATCCGGGGTGGCAAGCAGCCGCGGATCCTCTTCGGGACGCAGGCCGGGACCAGGCCGCCGCGGTTCGTGCTCTTCGCCTCGGGCTTCCTGGAGGCGGGCTACCGCCGCTTCATCGAGCGGCGGCTGCGCGAGGAGTTCGGCTTCGAGGGGACGCCGCTGCAGGTCTCGGTGCGGGTGCGCGAGAAGCGCGGCCGCAAGAAGTAGCGGGAGTGCGGCCGCGAGACGGAGTGGGGGCGCGGCCGTAAGAAGTAGCGATAGCGCGGTCGCGGGACATGGCGGCGGCCGCGCCGGGGGGCTCACGCCGCCCCGGCCCCCGGCACCGCGTCAGTACGTGTGCCCCGGCTCCTCGCCCCGGCCGGGCGGGAGCGCGGGGACATAGCCGCGGTAGTACAGCTCGTCGGTGTGCCAGGCCCCGCTGTGGCCGTCCGGGTGGCCGTAGCCGCTGATGAGGCCCCGGGGCTGGCCGATGGCGGCGAACGCCACGAACTCCATGTTCTCCTCGTCCGAGCGGTCACCGGGCAGCGCCCGGAACAGCCTGCGGTACTCCGCGTACAACGCGTCGTAGATCGGCGTGGCGGAGTGGCGCCAGGGATCGTGCGCTGCCTCCAGCGCGGGGCGCATGGCCGGAATGCAGCCGTATGAGGGGGAACGGTAGGAGAGGTCGTATGCGTGCACGTATGTGCCAACGACCCGGGGGCCCGTCGGATGCGGCATCGGTGGCGAATGGGCTGTCCACCAAGGGTCGGTGAGGTCCGGGGGGAAGTCCGGGGGCAAGTCCGGGACGGCGGCGGCCATGGCGGTCATGTGCCCGCGAGCGGCATCGAAGCGCCGACCAGGGCGCCCCGCGCGGCGGCCCGGTCCAGCGCCGCGCGCAGCTGGTCCTCGCGCGGCTGGGTGCCGATCGTGCCCGCGGCCGCGGCGTAGACCAGCACCTTCTGGGAGCGGCCGACGGCGCTCCGCCAGCCCTCGCTGAGCGGCATCGGGCTGTGCGCCTGCCACCAGGCCACCGGGCGGCCGCCGCCCGGCGCCGGCATCAGCACCGCGTGCAGCCGCCCCATGGCCAGCAGCACCGACCAGCCGGGGTTGGGCGCGGGCGGCCGGCCCAGATCGACCACCGGGGCGAACCCCTGCTCGCTGAGGAGCTGCAGGAATTCATCGCCGTGGCCGATCGAACCGGGGCGGATGATCGGCGCGGTCGGCTCCACCACCAGCGCCGCGCACGCCTCCTGACCCACCAGCACCACCCCGCTGGTCACACCGAGCACCGCCTGCTGCGGCACCGGCGCGTGCCCGGACGGGGCCGGGGTGTGCGACACGGCGACGGGCGACCCCGGCGACGGGACCGGGGCGGGCGACGGGGCCGGGGCCGCCGGGCCGGGGAAGTACGACGTGGAGGCATGTGACGCGGCCGGTACGGGCGGCGCGTGGGACGCCTCGGCGGTCGGCGGCGCGCTGTCCTCACCCGTGATGGACCGCACCGCACCGCGCAACTGGTCTTCCGAGACCGCGACGACCTGGGAGGGCACGCAGGTGGCGTGCGCGAAGGCCAGCACCGCCGTCTCCTGCCCCACGAAGAGCACGGTGCTGGTGCGCTCCTGCTCGGTGTTGCCGGGGGTGCGGCAGGACGTGCAGTCGTAAGCGCCCGGGGCGTTGTCCCCGGCGAGCAGCCGGTCGGCTTCTTCGTCGCCGATCTCGGCGCGTACGTCATCGCTGACGTCGAGCATGCGCGGCACGGGTGGCTCCTCGGTCTCGGTGGTGGGCCGGGTGGTTCCCGGCTCATACGTAGACAACGGGCCATGCGGGGCGTGGGTCACGCGCCCGGCCACCCCGCGGTCTGATGCACCGTCGAGCCGAAAAGTTCCCCCGACTCCCTACCGATTTCACATCTGTTGGAGCACAAGAAGATGATGAAACCCAACCCTGTGCCACTTTTCACCGTCTTACATCGTGGTAGGCGGACGACACACCCGTCCGCGGGGAAGCAGTGGGATACGGGGCCGGATGCACATCTCTTTCCTTATTCACAACGCGTACGGGATCGGCGGGACGATCCGGACCACGTACAACCTCGCCCGCACCCTGGGGGAGCAGCACGATGTGGAGATCGTGTCGGTCTTCCGCCACCGCGACCAGCCGATCTTCGACCCTGGTCCGCGGGTGCGGCTCAGCCATCTCGTGGACCTCCGGAAGAGCAGCCCGTCCTACGACGGCGCCGATCCGGACCACGGACGCCCGGCGAAGGTCTTCCCCGCGATCGAGGGCCGCTCCAGGCAGTACAGCGCGCTCACCGACCGCCGTATCGCGGATCATCTGCGCTCGCTCGAGGCCGATATCGTTGTCGGAACCCGGCCCGGGCTCAATGTCCACATCGCCCGGGAGGCCCGCCGCGGTCCGGTACGGGTCGGCCAGGAGCATCTGACGCTCAGCACCCACTCCAAGGGACTGAAGCGGGCCCTGCGCGCCGTCTATCCCCGGCTGGACGCGGTGACCACCGTGACCGAGGCCGACGCCCGGACCTACCGCGGCCAGATGCGGTTGCCCGGCGTGCGGATCGAGGCGGTCCCCAACAGCGTGCCCGCGCCCGGTCTGGACCCCGCCGACGGCACCGGCAAGTGGGTGGTCGCGGCCGGCCGACTGGCCCCGGTGAAACGCTACGACCTGTTGATTCGCGCCTTCGCGAAGGTCAGCGAGGCCCGCCCCGACTGGCGGCTGCGGATCTACGGCGGCGGCGCCCAGCACGCCAAGCTGCGCGCCCTCATCGACAAGCTCGGCCTCTACAACAACGTCTTCCTGATGGGCCCGGCCAATCCGCTCGACCCCGAGTGGGCCAAGGGCTCCATAGCCGCCGTCACCTCCAGCCTGGAGTCGTTCGGCATGACCATCGTGGAGGCCATGCGCTGCGGCCTTCCCGTGGTGTCCACCGACTGCCCGCACGGGCCCGCGGAGATCATCGACAACGGTGTGGACGGCCGTCTCGTCCCCACCGGCGACACCGACGCCATCGCCGCCGCGCTGCTCGACCTCATCAACAACGACGAGTTGCGCCAGCAGATGGGGCAGGCCGCGCTGAAGGACTCGGCCCGCTTCGACCCCTCGCGGGTGGCCGGGCGCTACGAGACGCTGTTCTCCGAGCTGATCGGCCGCGGCGGCCTGCGGGGCTCCCTGCACCGCGCCCGCGGCTCCCTGATCAGTGGCGCGTTCGCCGCCAAGGACTCCCTGCGGAAGGTGCGTGTCGCATGAGTGCACCAGCACAGACAACGCAGCACGTCGAGGAGGACAGAATGAGTGAGGCCGCCGAAGCCGCCCCCGCCCGCGCCGACTGCGTGGCGGACTCCGCCGGTGGGCTCACCTTCCACATCGCCGACTGGGCCCGCCCCGCCCCGGGCGGCCACGACGACTGGAGCGGTGCGCTGGTGCTGATCCGCCGCGGCGGGAGGGACGCCCCCGACGGGGAGGTGCGGCTGCCGCTGGGCCCCACCGCGGACGGCCGGCTCCAGGCCGCCCTGCCCAGCATCGTCGCCCTGCCCGAGGGCCGCTGGGACGTCCATGTGGCGTACCGGGACGCCGAGCCGAGGCGGCTCGCCCCGGGCCTGAACGATCTGCGCTCGCTCGTGGACCGCCGTCCTGGGCCGAGCACCTCCCCGCTGTCCGTCCGCATCCCGTACGCCACCAAGCACGGCAACCTCTCCCTGCGCAGCTGGCGGCGGGCGCCCCACGCCGAGGCCGGGGAGATCCGGCTGGAGGACGACACGATGGCGGTGCGGGGGCGGCTCTACCGCGTCGCGTACCCGTCCGAGTGGCTGGCCGACGCGGTGGTCGAGGCCCGCTGCCGCGGGGGCGAGGGCCCGGTGCGCATGGCACCGCTGGAGGTGGAGGGCTCGGACTTCTCCTTCACGCTCTCCTACGCCGACCTCGCGCGGACCTGGGACGGCGGCGCGGACGTCTGGGACCTGTGGCTGCGCCCGGCGGACCGGACCATGGCCCCGGCCCGGCTCGCCCGGATCCTGGACGATGTCGCGGACAAGAAGGAGATCTTCACCTATCCGCCGCGCACGGTGGCCGGTCCGCACGGGGAGGCCCTCGCCCGGCCGTACTACACCCGGGACAACGATCTCGCGGTGCGGATCGAGGCGCTCGGCTGAGCCCGGGACCCTGAGAGCGAACCGAGGAGGACAGCCTTGAGGACCAAGACTGTCCTCGTTCGGTGACAGACTCGGCCGCATGCTGGAGACCTCGGCCCGACTGCTCCGCCTGCTCTCCCTGCTGCAGGCCCACCGCGAATGGTCCGGCGCGGACCTCGCCGACCGGCTCGGGGTCACCCCGCGCACCGTGCGCCGCGATGTCGACCGGCTGCGCGAGCTCGGCTACCCCGTGCACTCCGCGCCGGGCACCGGCGGTGGCTATCAGCTGGGCGCGGGCGCCCAGCTGCCGCCGCTGCTGCTGGACGACGAGGAGGCGGTGGCGGTCGCGGTGCGGCTGCGCCAGGCGACCGGCGGCGGGGTCGAGGGCATCGAGGAGACCTCGGTGCGGGCCCTGGCCAAGCTGGAGCAGGTGCTGCCGGACCGGCTGCGCCGCCGGGTAGGCGCGCTGACCGCCTTCACCGTGCCGCTGTCCGGCTGGAGCGGTGGCCCCGGGGTGGACCCCGCGGTGCTGACCGAACTGGCCGCCGCCTGCCGGGACTGCCATCAACTGCGCTTCGAGTACCGCGACCACGGTGGTGCGGTCACCCGCCGCACCGCCGAACCGCACCGGCTGGTCGCCGCGCAGCGCCGCTGGTACCTGGTCGCCTGGGATGTGGAACGCGCCGACTGGCGTACGTACCGGGTCGACCGGATCACCCCGACCCCGCCGCACGGCCCCCGCTTCACCCCGCGCCGCCCGCCCGCCGACGACATCGCCGCCTATGTGGCCAGGGGCATCACCACCTCCGTCTACGCCCAGCGGGCCACCGTGCTGCTGCGGGTGCCCGCCGAGCGGGCGGCCGAGCGTTTCACGCCCACGGTGGGGGTGCTGGAGGCCGTGGACGAGCACAGCTGTCTGCTGCACACCGGCGCCCACAGCCTCGATGCGCTGGTGGTTCATATCGCGCTGAGCGGCTTCGACTTCGAGGTGCGCGAACCGGCGGAGCTGAACGACCGCATCCGGGAGCTCAGGAATCGGCTGGATCGGGCCCTGGGCTGACCTGGCCCCGCGACTTCGGCGGCTGGTCCCTCTGCTGCGTCAGGCTCGCCACCTCGGGATGGTTCAGATCGAAGGCCGGTGACTCGGAGCGGATCCGGGGGAGCGTGGTGAAGTTGTGCCGGGGCGGGGGACAGGAGGTCGCCCACTCCAGGGAACGGCCGAACCCCCACGGGTCGTCGACCTCGACCTTCTTGCCGTACTTGGCGGTCTTCCAGACGTTGTAGAGGAACGGCAGGGTCGACATGCCCAGCAGGAAGGAGCCGATCGTGGAGATGGTGTTGAGCGCGGTGAAGCCGTCGGCCGCCAGATAGTCGGCGTAGCGGCGCGGCATTCCCTCCACGCCCAGCCAGTGCTGCACCAGGAAGGTGGTGTGGAAGCCGGTGAACAGCGTCCAGAAGTGGATCTTGGCCAGCCGCTCGTCCAGCAGCTTCCCGGTGAACTTGGGCCACCAGAAGTAGAACCCCGCGAACATCGCGAAGACGACCGTCCCGAAGACCACGTAGTGGAAGTGGCCCACGACGAAGTAGGTGTCCGTGACATGGAAGTCCAGCGGCGGTGAGGCCAGGATGACGCCGGTGAGCCCCCCGAAGAGGAAGCTCACCAGGAACCCGACCGCCCACAGCATCGGCGCCTCCAGGGACACCGAGCCGCCCAGCATGGTGCCGATCCAGTTGAAGAACTTCACCCCGGTCGGCACCGCGATCAGAAACGACATCAGGGAGAAGAACGGCAGCAGAACCGATCCGGTGGCGAACATGTGGTGGGCCCAGACGACCATCGACAGCCCGGTGATGGCCATGGTCGCGCCGATCAGCGTCACATAGCCGAAGATCGGCTTGCGTGAGAAGACCGGGATGATCTCGGAGATGATGCCGAAGAACGGCAGCGCGATGATGTAGACCTCGGGATGGCCGAAGAACCAGAAGAGGTGCTGCCACAGCAGCGGCCCGCCGTACCGAGGATCGAAGACCACCGCCCCGAACCGCCGGTCCGCCTCCAGCGCCAGTAGCGCCGCCGCCAGCACCGGGAACGCCATCAGGATCATGATCGAGGTGAAGAGGGTGTTCCAGGTGAAGATCGGCATCCGGAACATCGTCATGCCCGGCGCGCGCATCGCCATGATGGTGGTCAGGAAGTTCACCGCGCCCAGGATCGTCCCGAAGCCCGACAGCGCCAGCCCCATGATCCACATATCGGCGCCGATACCGGGGGAGCGGATCGGGCTGTTGAGCGGGGCGTAGGCGGTCCAGCCGAAGTCCGCGGCACCCCCCGGCACCAGCAGACCGGCCACCACGATCAGCCCGCCGAACAGATACAGCCAGTACGACAGCATGTTGAGACGCGGGAAGGCCACATCGGGAGCGCCGATCTGCAGCGGCATGATCTCGTTGGCGAACCCCGCGAACGCCGGGGTCGCGAACAGCAGCAGCATGATCGTGCCATGCAGGGTGAACGCCTGGTTGAACTCCTCCTGCGAGACGATCTGCAGGCCCGGACGGGCCAGCTCGGCGCGCATCACCAGCGCCAGCACGCCGCCGATCAGGAAGAAGCCGAACGACGAGATCAGATAGAGATGCCCGATCTTCTTGTGGTCGGTGGTGGTGAGCCAGTCCACCAGCACGCTGCCCTGCCGCGTCTCCCATACCGGACCGGCGGTCCGCGCGGTCTCTGTCGCCATCGGGACTCCTCTGTGTCCTGGGCGGGTTACGCCATGATCGCCCGGTGGGCGGCGTGATCCGGGGAGCTGCCCCGAGCGTCACTCCCTCGGGGGCAGGAGCGGACCGAGTGGCCCAAGGTCCAGATTGAGATCGGAGGGCGCGATGCCGTAGCGGTCGCAGAGCGTGCCCATCCGGTCCTCCAGGAGCATCAGCGTCAGCCCGATCCGCTCCTCCTGGTCCTCCGTCAGATCGCCCTGGTCCACCCGGCGCAGCGCCTGCCGCTCCATGAGCTGGCGCAGCAGCTCCACGACGGTGAGCACCAGCTTCATCAGATCGCGTTCGACGGTGTCCTGGTCCAGCTCCAGCTTGCGGCTCACGGTTCCTCCCAGGGGGACGGCACATTGGCGTTGACCGAGCTGATGAGCGCACGCAGATCGATGCGGACCAGATCGACGTCGGCGATCCGCAGCGTCAGATCACCGGTGATCACCACGCCGCCCGCCAGCAGCCGGTCCAACACGTCCACCAGGGCGATCTGCTGATGGGCCAGGGGGCCCTCGGGGGCCATCGTCATCCGTCCGCCCCCGCGCTCTCGGTCTCCCCCTCCGAGTCGGAGGTCTCGTCCATGGCGGTGAAGGAGTACGGCGCCCAGGGGCCGGTCAGCTCCACCCGCAGCGCGGGCGTCCGCCCGGCCAGCTCACCGACCCGCTCGGCGAAGTCGGCGCTGTCCTCGCGCCGCACCAGATACGCGGCGTTCAGCACATTGCGGTCGGAGATCCCCGACAGCCGGGGGTCCTGCGGCGGATGCAGGCGGGACTGCTCGGCCAGCCCGCTGAGGGTGTCGTGCACCAGCCGCGCGCCCTCCTCGGTATCGCCCCAGCGTCGCTCGGCGGCCTGCCGCTGGGCCTTGCGGCGGCGCAGATAGTCGCGGCCGGACATGGCGCCCGGGGAGTCCGGGGTGCTCGGGGTGCCCGGGGCCCCGGCGGGCGGCTCCTCGGCGGCGGGCTGTGTGGCATACGCCTTGACGCCCCATTCGACCCGGCCCTCCAGCCGGTCCAGCGCCGAGGCGAACCGCTCCCGCCCGGTGGCGAGCATCCGCCGCAGCCCCTCGTCGCCATGGCACACGGTGGCCAGCCGGACGGGTAGGACACAGGACTCGGCACCGGCGGTGTCGACCACCCGCTGATGGGCCCGGGCCATCTTCTCCAGCCAGGCCATGTCCTCCAGCCGCTCCCGCAGCGGGCCCTCGTCGTAGTCCTCGGCCGGTACGGCGCCCGCCAGCACGGCGAGCCCCAGATGGCGTAGGGCGTACACCGATTCGTCCGCGACGCCGGTCACTCCCTCAAGGGCGGTGAGGGCGTCCAGGCCGGCCTCCGGCGCACCGGTGTCGCGCACGACCGCGTAGGCGTACCGCAGTCCGTCGGTCATTCGGTGGTCTCCCGGTTCTCCCCGCTGGTCACCTCGGTGTTCTCGCGGCCGTTCCGGCTGGTGGCCTCGGCGTTCTCCCGGTGGGTGACCTCGGCCTTCTCGCCGCCGTCCACCCCGGTCCTGGCGCGTGAGGAGAGCGAGGGGTCGTGTTCCCACCAGTCGATGCCCATCTCCTTCGCCTTATCGACCGAGGCCACGATCAGCCGCAGCTTGATCGTGAGAAGTTCGATGTCGAGCAGATTGATGCGGATATCGCCCGCGATCACCACGCCCTTGTCGAGCACCCGCTCCAGGATGTCGGCGAGGTTCGCCCCGCCCTCACCCCGTCCGGCCAGGCCGTACGACCTCGAGGAGCCTAGCGACGACGCCGGTGAACCGTAGGCGCCGGCCGTCGGGGCCACACCGCCCCGGGTGGTCACAGAGTCCCGTTCGCCCACTGGCGCGCCTCCTCCAACCGGTCGAGCAGCACGTCCTCCTGCCGCTCGAACTCTCGTCCGTCGATCACGCCCTGGTCGAGCTGAGTCTCCAGCTCGGCCAGGGCGCGCTGAATGTTGGCCGGGTCGTAGTACTCCCGCTCCGCCGCGGCGACGACCTGCCTCAGCACCCAGCCGATCATCAGCATCAGGACTCGACGAAGCTGTACGGCGGCAGCGGACCGTTGATCCGCAGCTTCAGCCAGGGATGGGTCCGCTCCAGGCCGGCGGCCGCCGACAGCAGCGGATCGGCGGCGTCCTTGCCGAGCAGCAGCGACAGGCTCACAAACCAGCCGCCGCTCTCCGGGCCGGGCCGCACCTCCTCGGCGGCCGGCGCCAGCGCCTCCTCCACGAGCTTCGCGTCCCGCACCTCACGGGCCCGTACCGCGCCCGCCATCAGCTCGCCGAAGCGCACCCGATCCTCGTAGGTGCCGCCGCCCGCCGCCCGGTTGGCCTCCGCCATCGTCCGGAGCTCCGGCTCCTCGGCGAGCACCTGATGGAGCACCGCGTCCTCGTCGTGCACGGCCTTGACGTTGTACTCCACCCGGTCGGTCAGCCGGTTCAGCTGGTCCTGGTAGCGGTCGGCGTGCTCGGCCAGCACGCTGCGGACGTCGTCGTCGCTGGAGGAGACGCTGCCGAAGCGCATCGGCAGCACCGCGCGCGAGTCGCTCACCTCGGCCAGCACATGCTGGTGGGCCAGCAGATCGCGGCGCCGGGGCTTCAGCTCAGGCGGGCAGTCGCTGACGATCGCGGCCAGCTCGCCCTCGTTCAGCGCCCGGACCGGCAGCGGGGGGTCGCCGATGCCCAGCAGCCCATCGCCCAGGTCCGGGACCTCGCCCCGCGCGATGCCGTAGACATACGTGGTCATGAGGACTCCTCGGACTTCCTCGGCGCCGCCTTACGGGCCGGGCGGCGCCGGCGCGGCTCCTCCTCCGCCTCTTCCTCCTCCGACGGCCGGATCGCGTCGGCCACGGTCTGGGCGGCCTTGGAGACGGTGTCGCCGGCGCCGGAGAGGGCGCCCTTGGTCTTGGCCCGCGCGCCGTTCTCGGTGATGCCCTCGACGACCTCGGGCAGTCCGGGCGACTTGTTCGGGCCCGACTCCAGGTCGAGGCGGTTGCACGCCTCGGCGAACCGCAGATAGGTGTCGACGCTCGCGACCACGATCCGAACGTCGATCTTGAGTATTTCGATGCCGACCAGGGAGACTCGGATGAACGCGTCGATCACCAGCCCTCGGTCGAGGATGAGCTCCAGGACGTCGTACAGGCCGCTGGTGCCGCCCCCGCCCCTGGATTGCTGTGCCGGGACAACAGTGGTCA
This sequence comes from Streptomyces sp. MK37H, assembly GCF_018035285.1. Lineage (NCBI taxonomy): Bacteria > Bacillati > Actinomycetota > Actinomycetes > Kitasatosporales > Streptomycetaceae > Streptomyces > Streptomyces sp. MK37H. The sequence continues at coordinate 17,682 of NZ_JAAAYH010000104.1, forward strand.
TGTCGGGTGGGTTCCTCTCGTATCCGGTGGCGTCCGGTCCCCCGCCGGCGTCAGCGGCGGTCGCTCCGGCCGCGCTCATAGCGGCGGAGGCGTCGGTAGCCGGTCAGCAGGCCGTCCGGATCGAGGGTCACCTCGTACAGGGCCATCAGGCTCATCGTCTCCGGCACCCGGACCAGCTCCGTCACCTCGGCCTCCAGCAGCCACCCCTCGTCGGTCCGCTCCAGACGGGGGAGGGACTCCGGGTACAGGCCCGTCAGCTCGACAAGCTGCTCACGGGCGGCACGCAGGAGTGCCAGCGGACTCGGACCGCCGGCCGCCGTCTTCTCGGGGGTCTCATCGGATCTGTCAGTCATGTTGGCTCCGGGGCGGCGGGTACCGCGTCCGGGTAGGCGTAAACCTTGGGGTTCGGCCCCGGCGATTTGTGGTGGAATTGTGCGCTCCGGAGGGTTCCGGGCCGTGCTTTTCCGGTCGCCGCGGGAATTGTTCGACAGATCTCGGCCGCGCACCGCCGCCCATACCGGAGCCGGCCGTTTGGCGCGGGATATCGACAGAAACTCGCAATCATCTTCGAGGCGTCAACACAAGCCCCGGAAGAGTGATGAAGTCGCTCACAAACCCGGGCGTGTTTTCTGTGACACAAGTGTGACGAATGGCGGCCGTGAGAGGCATGGGGTGGTGGTAGTCCCGTGGCGGTCCACGACAACTCTGGGTTTGCCACCCGTAGGGAGCCACCTACGGTGGCTCTCATGGGACCTGTACCGAACCTTCCGGCCGAACCCGACGACGACCTCGACAGCTATGTGGGCCTCGATGCCGGCACCGCCGAGGAGAGGGCGCGCGCACGCGGCTGGAGCACCGTACGGACGCTTCCGCCGGGCGCGATCATCACCATGGAGTATCTGCGGGGGCGGATCGACTTCGAGGTGGACGAGGGCACGGTGAAGCGCTGCTGGCGCGGCTGACCGGGCGCGGTTGACGGGCCGACCGACCGGCCCGAGCCGCGCCGGTGCGCGCCGACGCGCCGGTGCGCCCGGCGCGGATACGGCGGCGGCCCCGGAACGCTCTCGGGAGAGCGTTCCGGGGCCGTGGTGCGACCGGTCGGCGCGGGGGAGGGGGTGCGTACCGCCCCGCGGTCCGGTGGGTGGCTCAGCCTCCGGTGGCCGTCCGGCCCCGGGAGGCGCCGGACGGGCCGAAGGGCGCCGTGGCGCGCGGCACCCGGTCGGCGTGCGGCGGCCGGCGGCTGCCGACCGGGGTGACCGGGGTGCGCTCGGAGCGCACCGTGTGCTGGCGGACCGGGTGGAGGGGCCGCCCGTCGGGGCTCCGGCCGGTGGCGGCGCCGGGCCGGACCACGGCCACGGTCTCGCGGGCGGGCAGCTCGTCGTCGCGGGCGGTGCGCGGGGTGGCCAGCGGGGTCCCGGCGACCGGCCGCCCGGACGGCACCGGCACCGGCACGGGCGCCCGGCGCTCGCGCAGCCGGCGCCACAGGGTCAGCAGCAGCACCTCGGCGCGGGCCATGGCGGGCTCCAGCCAGGGCAGCGCCAGCAGCACCAGCACCCCGGCGGCCCAGCCCAGCACCACATCGCTCAGCCAGTGGGTGCCGAGGTAGACGGTGGTCATGCCGACCCCGAAGGCGAAGCCCGCGGCGATCAGCGAGGCGACCCTGCGGGCCACGGGGGTGGTCGCCAGATAGGCCAGAATGCCCCAGGTGACCACGGCGTTCGCGGTGTGACCCGAAGGAAATATATCGCCGGTGCCCCACATCTCATTGGACCCGACGGTGGTCGCGTAGTGCGGACCGAGCCGGCCGAAGCCGATCTTCACCGCGCCCACGGTGGCGTTCAGCAGCAGCAGGGAGGTGCCCAGCGCCAGCAGCGGGCGCAGGGTGCGCTGCCGGTAGCAGCACCACCCCAGCCAGGCGGCGACGGCCACGGCGGTGGGCCCGCGCTGGCCCATGACCACGAAGTAGTCCAGGAAGGTGTGGAACTCGGGCCACTGCTTGTAGGGCCGGAAGAGCATGACCTGCCAGTCGAGCTTCACCAGCCATGAGGTGGTGAGCACGCCGATCACGGTCGCCGCGTAGACCGCCAGCGTGGTCCCGAGCAGCCAGAAGCGTGTTCGGGTCATGCGCGGTCGCGCGGGATCGGGCCTTCGCTCCTCGGTCGCGGGGAGCTTGTCTTCGGTACGCACCTAATCGACGTTACATTGCGTGACAGGCGGGTTCAGTCGATCAGGTCGCTTTGTGATGACGATGTGATGTGGAGTACGTCTCGCCCACGGCTTTTGGCCGCGCCCTTTCCAAGGAATGCACGAGGCCCCGGGACTTTTCTGCTCGCGGCCTTCCAATGGGCGTGTCTCAGGGACTTTATGGAATTCTTACAGGGCGTGTTTATCGCCTATTAGCCATAGCGTTCCCCGAAGTTTCCCCCGGCGTCTCCGGGTGGCCGGGAGTGATCGTCGGCGGGGCTCCGCCCGGCCGGTCGGGGTGGCCGGATCGTGGCGGTGGGCGGATCAGGGCGGCCCGGAGCCGTGCAGCCAGAAGGCCCCGTACACCGCCGAGGCGAGCCCCACCGACCCCAGGACCAGCGCGGTGCGCACCGGGCGCAGCCGGGCCAGGGCGACCGCGATCGGCAGCAGCAGCGGGAAGGCCGGTATCAGCAGCCGGGGCTTGGAGCCGAAGTACCCCTTCGCGGCCAGCGCCAGGACGAGCACCCCGCCGCCGTAGGCCAGCAGCGGCAGCGGCTGGCGCTGCCGCACGCAGCGGACCGCGAGCCAGATCAGCGCCCCGACGCCCAGCAACAGCCCGAGCCCGCCCACGAAGGGCGGCTCGATCAGCAGTCCCCCGATGAAGCCCGCGAAGGCCAGACCGCCGTCGAAGCCGTTGCCCCAGCCGTTCTGCACGTCGAAGTAGCCGGTGACGCTTCCGGTGCGGAGCGCGACCCACACCACATAGCCGAGCCAGCCCAGCGGCGCCAGCACGACGCCCGCGAGCAGCCCCCGATGGGTGCGCCACGTGTGGCGCCGGCGCCCGCCGGGCAGCAGCTCCACCGCGGCCGCCACCCAGACCGCGGCGACCACCGCGGCCCCCACCGGCCGGGTGAGCCCCGCGAGCGCCGCGCACAGCCCCGCCCACAGCCACCGCCGGGTGAGCGCCGCGTAGACCCCCCAGGCGGCGAGCGCCGTGAAGAGGGACTCCGAGTACGCCATCGACTGCACGATCCCGACCGGCAGCACACCCCACAGCGCGGCCAGCGTGACGCCCACCCGCTGTCCGTACAGCAGGTCCCCGATCGCGAAGATCCCCCAGGCGGCGAACAGGGACGTGACCGAGCTCACCAGCAGTCCGGCGTCGGCCGCGTCCAGCGGGGCTATGGCCGATATCACTCGCTCCAGCGCCGGGAGCAGGGGGAAGAACGCCAGGTTGGAGTGGACCGCGCCGTCGGGCAGATGGAGCGTGTAGCCGTACCCCTCCTCGGCGATGCGGGTGTACCACAGCGAGTCCCAGCGCGCGGAGAGCAGCTGGTGCGGGCTCTTGTCCGCGAAGGCACCCCAGATCGCGAGAACCACCAGCCCGAGCAGGCGCGTCCCCGCATATGCGAGCAGTGCTGGAGCGGCCCGGCGCAGCGCGCGGCCAGCGGCGCGGCCCGGTCGGCCGTCGTCGCTGAGCGGCGCGGTGCCGGCCTGGGCGAGATCAGTCACGGCGACGATTATCAAGGATGATCCGGGCCGCCCGCGGAGCCTGTGGACAACGCTCCGCGGAGGGACCGCGGAGGCTGTGGACAACTACGTGGCGGGAACCGCGGACGACAACGGAGGGCGAACGGAGGACGGCCACCGGTGGGACGCGGGTGGGACGCCGGGAGGACACAGGAGGGACGGCAGAGGGACAGGGGGACAAAAGGGGAAGTCTGGAACGTACGCCTCCGTAACCATCCGCGGTCCGGCCCCAACATGACCTGCGGCACACGGCTCGCGCGGGGACTCGCGTACCCTGACCTCTCACTCGCGCCTTCGCCACCGGGGTCACCCGGACGTCCCTACGACGTGACGTACCGCCGTCACGACGGCGGACCGCGAGCGCAAGACCCAGGGAGGTGCGTACATGTCCGGGACGACCACGGCCGGCAATCGGCGGACGGCGGGCGTTCCCCGGCAATGGCGCGGCACCGAGGCGAGCGGCGGGGCGAACCGCTGGGTCGTGCTCCTGGTGCTCTGCGTCAGCCTGCTGCTCGTCGCCGTGGACGCGACCGTGCTCCATGTCGCGGTCCCGGCGGTGACCGAGGATCTGCGCCCCGGCGGGATCGAACTGCTGTGGATCGTGGACGTCTACCCACTGGTCTGCGCCTCGCTGCTGATCCTCTTCGGCACCCTCGGCGACCGCGTCGGCAGACGACGCGTCCTGCTGCTCGGCTACGCGCTCTTCGGCGCCGCCTCCGCGATCGCCGCCTTCGCCCCCAACCCCCAGATCCTCATCGTGGCCCGCGCCCTGCTGGGTGTCGGCGGCGCGATGATCATGCCCGCGACACTGTCGATACTGCGCCAGGTCTTCCCGGACCGCCGGGAGCGGGCGCTGGCGATAGGCATCTGGAGCGCGGTCGCAGCCGTCGGCGCGGCCGTCGGGCCGCTGCTCGGCGGCTTCCTGGTGGAGAACTTCTGGTGGGGCTCGGTCTTCCTGGTCAACCTCCCCCTGATGATCGTGGCGCTGCCCGTCGGCCGCTGGCTGCTGCCCGAGTCCACCGGCGACAAGAACGGCCCCTGGGACGTGCTGGGCGCGGTCATGGCCGCCTGCGGGCTGTTCTGCGTCGTCCTCGGCGTCAAGCGGGTGGGCAGCGGAGCGGGGCCGCTGGACGCCGTGACCGCCGCCCCGGTGCTGGTCGGCGTGGTGCTGCTGGTGCTCTTCGTCCGCCGCCAGCGCCGCCGTACGCATCCGCTGGTGGACCTCAAGCTGTTCGCCCGGCCCGCCTTCTCGATCTCCGTCGGCTGTATCGTGCTCGCCCTGCTGGCGCTCGTCGGCCTGGAGCTCATAGCCGCCCAGTACCTCCAGCTCGTGCTCGGGCTCACCCCGCTCGAGACGGGTCTGCGGCTGCTGCCGCTCACCTTCGCCGCCATGGCCGCAGGGCTCGTGGGGTCCCGGATGCTTCAGTGGCTCGGCCCGCGGGTCATGGTCGCGGTCGGCTTCGCGCTCACCGCCCTCGCCGTGCTCTCGCTCACCGCCATGGGCCAGTCCGACCGGCCCGCCGTGCTCGTCGGCGGCTTCATCGTCCTGGGCTTCGGCCTGGAGACCACGCTCTTCAGTGCGTACGAGTCCATGCTCAACGAGGCGTCGTCCGGGTCCGCGGGCGGCGCGGCCGCCATCGGCGAGACCTCCTACCAGCTCGGCGCCGGGATCGGCATCGCCCTCCTCGGCAGCGTCATGAACGCCGCCTACAAGCCCGGCGTCTCCTCGGTGCCCGGTGTCCCCGCCTCCGCCAGCTCCGACGCGAGCCAGTCGCTGGGCGCGGCGTACAAGGTCTCCGACCGGCTCGGCGGCCACGCCGGGGAGGCCCTGCGCTCGGCCTCCCGCGCCGCCTTCGTCCACGGTCTGCACGTCACGCTCGCGGTCAGCGCCGGTCTGCTGCTGCTCGGCGCGCTGGCCGCGCTGCGGCTGCCCAAGGCCATGGAGTGCGCCTCCGACGACGAGGAGTCCACCCAGGGCCCGGCGGACCAGCAGGGGCCGGCGGACCAGCAGGGCCCGGACGGC
>NZ_JAAAYH010000105.1:0-23384 GCF_018035285.1 Streptomyces sp. MK37H
TCATGTGGCCGGGGTCGTTCGCGTCGCCCCGCACGGCGATCACCCCGGGTGGCGGGGCGACCGCCGGCTCCTCGCGGAACACCGCGACGAGGTCATGCCCCCGGCTCACGGCTTCGTTGACGACACGCGAGCCGACCATGCCGGCGGCTCCGACAACGGCGATCTTCATCGGGGTGTCCCTTCCGGGGTGGGGGTGGAGACGGAGTCGTGTCCGGGTGTCCGGGTGCGGGCGCGTGCGCGTGCGCGGGTGCGTGGCGGAAGCTGTCCCGCGACGATCGCGGCGAGCGAGAGCGCGAATCCCACGAGCTGGATCGGGCCGAGCGTCTGGTCGAGCACGATGGTGCCGAGAACGGCGGCCACCAGCGGTGAGAGCAGGGCGAGAACCGCGACCGAGGCGACGGGCAGGCTGGTGATGCCCTGGAACCACAGGGCGTAGGTGATCAGACCGCCGACCAGCCCCAGCCAGAGGTAGCCGAGAGCGGCGGGCAGGTCGATCGCGGGAGGTGCCCCCTCGACGAGGAAGGTGAGGGGCAGCAGGAAGAGCCCTCCCGCGGTGAGTTGCCACCCGGCGAAGGTGGTGGCACCGACCCCGGCGGGGCGCCCCCAGCGCTTGGTGAGCGTCACGCCGAGCGCCATCGTGACCGCGCCCGCGAGACCCGCCACGACCCCGATGGTGTCGAGCGCCGCGTTCGGCCCGATCACCACCAGCCCGACGCCGACGACGCCCGTCACACCCCACAGGAGGCGCCACAGCGAAAGGCGCTCATGGAGCACGGTGACGGCCAGGACGGCCACGACCAGCGGCTGGGCCGCCGCCAAGGTGGCGGCCACGCCACCCGGCAGGCGTTCTGCCGCGACGAACAGCAGCGGGAGGAACAGCCCGATGTTCAGCACGCCGAGCGCCGCGGCCTTCCCCCACCAGGCGCCGCGCGGCAGCGTCCGGGTGAGGGCCAGCGCGATCAGGCCGGCGGGCAACGCGCGCAGGAACCCCGCGAAGAGCGGGTGTCCCTCGGGGAGCAGTTCGGTGGTGACGACATACGTCGTGCCCCACACCGAGGGAGCGAGCGCCGTCAGGGCGGTGCGTGGCAGGTTTCCGTGGCGGACACCGACGGCCCCGCCGGAAACCACTTCTGTGGTGTGCCGTGTCATGCCTCGAAGTCTCACCTCGGGGCCATTGATGAGTCCAACACATGTTTGTCACCTCATCGATCTCGATCCACGATGGATCCATGGAGCTTCAGCAGATGCGGTACGTCGTCGCCGTCGCCGAGACGAACAGCTTCACGCGCGCCGCAGAACGGTGTCTGGTCGTCCAGTCCGCCCTCAGCCACCAGATCGCCCGGCTGGAAAAGGAACTCGGCGCGAGACTCTTCGAGCGCACCAGCCGCCGGGTGCGGCTGACACCGGCCGGTGCGGCCTTCCTCCCGGCCGCCCGCCAGTGCCTGGACGCCGCCGAGCGCGCGGCCGCCGAGGTCGCCGCGGCCGTCGGAGAGGTACGCGGACGGCTCGCCGTGGGCCTGATCCCCACCGTCACCGCGGTCGACATCCCGGGCGCGCTGCGCGACTTCCGCGAGCGGTACCCGCGTGTGCGCATCAGCCTGCGGGTGGGCGCGAGCGACGACCTCGTCGAGCAGGTCAGGGAAGGCGCCCTCGACGTGGCGTTCCTCGGCCTGCCGACCGCCGCCCGCCCGCAAGGTGTCGCCGCCCATGAACTCGCGCGTGACCGGCTCGTCGCCGTGGTCGCGCCGGACCATCCCCTCGCCGAGGAATCACAGGTCGACCTGCGCAGGCTCTCCTCCGAGGTGTTCGTGGACCTCCCGGCCGGGACCGCCGGACGCGCCCAGTCCGACCTGGCCTTCGAGGCCGCAGGGCTCACCCGTGACGTCGCCTTCGAAGTGACCAGCGCGGACTTCATCGCCCGGCTCGTCGGACCGGGCCTCGGCGTGGCGATGCTCCCCACCGCCTACGCGCCTCATCTCGCGGGCGTCGTCACCATCGAGGTCGCCGACGCACCGGCCCGCGTGGAGTACGTCATCTGGAGCCGCTTCACCCGCACTCCGGCGGCGACCGCCTTCCTGACGGCGCTGGACATCACGCCCACGGATTCCTGACGCACACGACGGGACCCGGGCGGCCCCGCCCTCATGATGCCTGCCGACGGGATCGTCGCATCGAGGACGAACGAACCACCAGACGAGTCCCGATCACCACGGGCGGCGGTGTGTGCGGCGGATTCTCCACCAGGCCCACCAGCGCGTCGACAGCCGCCGTTCCGGCCTGCTCCGGGGCCAGCGACACCGTCGACACGGGCGGGACGGTCCGCCCGTAGGCCGGATCCTCGCTGCCGCACACCACCATCAGGTCCTCCGGCACCGAAAGCCCGCACCGCGCGGCCGCCGCCAGGATCTGACGGCCGCACGGGTCGTACAGCCCGAACACCGCGTCCGGCCCGCCCTCCCCGGTCAGCAGGGCGTCCAGACCCCGCCGCGCGGAGTCGTCCTCGTCGAACGGGACCACGTACGGCCGCACACCGGCCCGCGCACACCACCGCCGGTAGGCCGCCGCGCCCGCGCGGCTGTAGTACTCCTGGGTGGGCCCGGCGATCAGCGCGATCCGCTCCGCGCCCTGCCCGGCCAGATGCTCCAGGACACGGCGGGTCATGGCCTCGTGGTCGTTGTCGACCCATGTCTCCCGCGCCCGCAGATCGCCGGGACGGCCGTCGAACACCAACGGCAGACCGCGGGCCCGCAGCACCCGCACCACGGGGTCGCCGGGCGGGCTGTCCAGCACCACCACCCCGGCGGCCGGGAGGGTGCGCCACATGTGCCCGGCCGGTCCCGAGGGCATCGCCATCAGCGCATAGCCACGCCGATGCGCGGCGACGGTGGCCGCGCTGATGGCCTGGGCGAAGTACGGCACGCTCGCGAAGTCCCACGCGCTGTCCCCATGAGCGGTCACCGCGAGCCCCAGGGTGCGCCCGCCGCTGCCCACCGGGCCGTAACCGAGCGCACCGGCCACCGCCCTCACCCGGGCCCGCGTCGCCTCCGAGACCCGGCCGGTGCCGTTGAGCACGTTGGACACCGTCGCGGTCGACACCTCCGCCGCCCGTGCCACATCCCCGATCGTCACCCTCGACACGCCCGGCAGAATACGCTCCCGCCCCCGCGTCACCCGCTGCTGCCGTGCGCGGGGGCGGGCGTTTCGCCGAGAGTGCGTGCAGGGCGCCGCGACGCCGCGGAGATCCGTCAGAAGGGCCCTATTCCGGCCACGTCGTGGAGACACGGGTGACCCGCGGGTCGGTGTGTTCCCGTGTGCCGGACCTCGCCGGCAGCGGGTGGCGGCCGGTCAGCCAGTCCCGGCGCATCAGCGGCAGGGTGCTCTCCACGTCCCGGACGCCGGTGACCGGCAGCCGCACCTCGAAGCGGGTGCCCGGGCGTCCGTCGGGCCGGTCCAGTACGGTGATCCGGCCCCGGTGCAGGGCGATCTGCTGGGCGACCAGGGTCAGGCCGAGGCCGGAGCCGGGGCTGTCCGGGCCGCGCCGGAAGCGCTGGAAGACCTCCTCGCGGCGCTCGGGTGGGATGCCGGGGCCGTGGTCGTCCACGGTGAGCACGGCGAGCGGCTGCCGCGGGTCGCCGGAGTGGCGCAGGGTCACCTCGATGTGGGCCGTGCCGTCGGTGGCGCGGCCATGGGTCCAGGCGTTGGTCAGCAGGTTGTCCACGGCCGAGCGCAGCCCCTCCTCCCAGCCGTGCACCAGCAGCCCCGGGGTGGTGCGCACGGACACCTCGGCGTCCGGGTGGGTGCGCCGCAGGTCGGAGACGGACGCGTCCAGCACCTCCGTGAGGTCCAGGGAGGTGAACGCGTCCGCCTCGACCAGGTCGCCCTGCGCGAGCGCCCTGAGCATCACCAGCAACCCCAGCAGCCGGGTGTGTTCGCGGCCCAGGTCCTCGAGCACCTCCGCCCGGTCCACGGGGTCCAGACCGGGGTGGTCGGCGAGGATGTCGATATTGGTGCGCATGCTCATCAGCGGGGTGCGCAGCTCGTGGGACGCGGTCGCGGCGAACGCGCGGGCGGTGGCGAGCGCCTCCCCGGTGCGTTCGACCTGCTCGTCGTAGCGGGCGAGCACGGTCTGCAGCGTGTACGCCAGGTCGTCGACCTCGCCGATACGGGTCGGCGTGTGCTCCAGGCGTACGGCGCTGGTCCTCGGGTCCAGGCCGCTGGTGCGCCGCTGCAACCGCCGCAGCGGCAGGACCGCCCGGGCCGCGATGGCCCAGGTGGTGGCCCCGGCGAGGGGCGCGGCCACCAGCGCCCCGAACACGACCCGTTGGCGCACCAGCGTCAGCTCCTCCTCGGCGGTGTCCGGCGAGAACAGCCACAGATTCGGCGTGGTGCCCTCTTTCGCGGCACCGACACGCAGCGACAGGACCAGCCAGTCCGTGTCACCGGAGGTGACGGTGACCGGCTTCGGGGCGTTGCGGGGCAGCGAGGGGACCGGATCGGGCTGCGGCCCGGCCGAGATCGTGCCCCCGGGCGCGGTCAGCCGGATGCCCACGTCCCGGGCGGAGTTGACCAGCCGCCGCTGCCGGGTCTGCTCCATGACCGGGTGGTCGGTCCCGGCGACATCGAGGAACGCCTTGGCGTTCTTGGCGACGACCGTGGCGCGAGCGCGCAACTGGGAGTTCTGGTGTGCGCGCAGGTCATCGCCGACCAGACGCAGCAGCAGCCAGCCGGAGGCCAGCACCAGCAGCGGCACGCTCACGCCGACCGCGAGCGCGATGCGGGTGGACAGCCTCATGGCGCCTCCCCGGATGACGTTTCCCCGGACAGTCCGTCGTTGCCTTCCATGCGCACCTCTGTTCCGCGGCGCTCGAACGCGTCCGTCCGAGGAACAGATCAAAGCATCGACATGGCCCGTGTCTCCACCGAACCGGCGCGGCTCCGGCGACCGCCGCCGCGGTGGCCCCGCTGTCAGGAGCCGAGAGCCCCGGTGAGCGCGTCGGTGAGGGTGGTCGTGGGCCGGCCGATCAGACGGCTCAGATCCGAGGAGTCGGTGAAGAGCTCACCGCGCTTCAGCCCGAGGTCCGAGTCGGCGAGCACCTCGGCCAGTTCGGCGGGCAGCCCGGCGTCGAGCAGCGCACTGCGGAACTGCTCGGCGGGGAGGTCGCCGTAGACCACCTCCTGGCCGGTGGCGGCGGACAGCGCGGTGGCCAGCTCCGCGAGGGAGAAGGCGGTGTCCCCGCCCAGTTCGTACACGGAGCCCGCGTGCCCTTCGGCGGTCAGGACGGTGGCCGCGGCCTCCGCGTAGTCGCGTCGCGACGCGGCGCTGACCCGCCCGGCACCGGCACTGCCGGGCACGACTCCGGACTGGAGATAGAGCGGGATCTGGGAGGTGTAGTTCTCCAGGTACCAGCCGTTGCGCAGGACGACCCCGGGCACACCGCTGTCGCGCAGATACCGCTCGGTCTTCGCATGGGCGTCGGCGAGGATCATGCTCGCGGTGTGCGCGTTGAGTGTGCTGGTGTAGGCGATCAGCTCGGCACCGGCCCGCGCGGCCGCGTCGATGGCGCGGGTGTGGTTGTCGAACCGCTCGCTGACGGTGGTCGTCGACACGAGCAGGACCTTCCGCGCCCCCTTGAACGCCTCGGTGAGGCCGGTGGCGTCGGTGAAGTCGGCCTGCCGCACCTGGACGCCGCGCTCGGCCAGACCGGCCAGCCGGTCGGTGCTCCGCCCGGTGGCGATGATGTCGTGTGCCGCCACTCCGCGGCGCAGCAGGTCCTCCACGACGAGACGGCCGAGCTGGCCGGTGGCTCCGGTAACGGCGATGGACATGTCTGTACTCCTGCTTCTGGTGCGTGGTTCACATGGTTCGGAGGGGCTCGTACGCCCCGTCAGAAGTACACCGGAGTGGCTCCCCGTTGGGAAGTGACCACTTTTTGGTAGGGGTTACTCTCCTATGGAGAGTTACCGGTGCTCCGGTATGCTGACGGTTCCGGGGAAAGCCGACGAGGCGGAGGAGGACACGGGCATGGCGAAAGCACCGCGCACCGACTGGGACCCGTACGCCGGCGGCTGTCCGTCCCGTGAGGTCCTGGACCGCATCGGCGACAAGTGGACCGTCCTCGTCCTCGGCGAACTGGCGGAATCCGGCACCAAGCGGTACACGGCGCTGCGCCGGAAGCTGGACGGGGTGAGCGAGAAGATGCTCACGCAGACGCTGCGCGCGCTGGAGCGGGACGGGCTGGTCCGGCGGACCATCCATCCGGAGGTCCCGCCCCGGGTCGAGTACGAGATCACCGAACTGGGCGCCACGCTGCGCGAGCCGTTGGTGGCGCTGAAGAACTGGTCGATGCGTCACATGAACGAGGTGCTGGAGGCGCGGGCCGCCTACGACCGGGACAAGGACGCCGCCGCACAAGGCTGAGCCGGGGGTCGGCCCCCGCTCGTTCGCACGCCGTTCTCACGTGTGCGGGAACGGCTCGGTTAGCGACGTGAGCACATGGTCCGCCGCCGCGGCACGCAGCTCCTCCACGGAGTAGTGGCCGCTCGCGACCCCCACCGCGGTCGCGTTCGCCGCGCGTGCGGCCTCGATGTCGAGGGGGGTGTCCCCGACCACGTAGACATCGGAGCGGCCCAGATCGTGCCCGTGCAGCCGGGCGGCCTTGGCCATCGCCAGGCGGGTGATCTCCGGCCGGTCCGGGGAGTCCGAGCCGTAGGCGCCGAACACGAAATAGCGGCCCAGCCTGCCCGGTTCCATCTTGATCCGGGCCGCGCCCTCCATCGCGCCGGAGATGAGCCCGAGGACGACCCCCGCGTCCGTGATCCGCCGCAGGGTGTCTTCGACGCCGTCCATGACGCGATATCCCTCCGAGGTCCGGATGTCCTCCGAGAGATGCCACAGATACGCCGCGTACAGGCGGGCCATCTCATCGTGACTGGGCTCGCGGCCGAGCACGGCCCGGAACGTCTCCCGGCCGACCTGCGGATCCGTCTCCCCGGCCGAGGTGTGTTTTCCGATATCGGCGGCCACGCCGTGCAACCGGTCGAAGGCCCAGGCCCAACTCCGGGCTCCGGAGCCTCCGGTGTGGACCAGGGTCTCGTCGATGTCGAAGAGCACTGCTATCGGTCCGGCCATCACACGTTTCTCCTCCGGTTCCGCCTGCTTCCAGGGTGCGCGGTGGCACCGGGGGCGGCCAGTTGCGGGGCCGCGGTGTTGGTGGTGCGGTTGAGATGACGGAGGCAGCACCCCCCGGAAGGGCCGAGAAGGGGAGCGACCATGGGCACCACCAACCGCAGCCGGCAAGCCGAGGTGCTCGTGATCGGGTTCGGCAAGGGCGGCAAGACGGTGGCCGCCACGATGGGCGGGCTCGGCAAGCGCATGGTGCTGGTCGAGCGGTCGGCACGGATGTACGGCGGCACCTGCCCGAACGTCGGCTGTGTGCCGACCAAGGCACTGGTCCACCACTCCCGCAAGCGCCGACCGGCGGATGTGCCCCAGGAGTGGTACGAGCGCTCCGTCGGCGAGGTGCAGGCGCTGACGAAGCTGTTCCGCGGTGGCGACTACGACGGGCTGAACGACATGGACACCGTCTCGGTGATCACCGGCTCCGCCGCGTTCACCGATCCGCACACCGTGCGCGTCGAGACCGCCGACGGCCCTCTGACGATCACCGCGGAGACGATCCTCATCAACACCGGATCGGAGCCGATCACCCACCCCACCTCCACCGAGGCCTTCAACGATGTCCTCGCGACGATCGTTCGATCCGACGTATAGCGAGGCTTCGCAGACATTCATCGAGCGCACGGAGGGCGGCGTCGCCATGACCGACCTGGACACGCTGTCGGTGAACACGATCCGCGGACTGTGCATGGACGCGGTCCAGAAGGCGAATTCGGGGCACCCCGGAACGCCCATGGGGATGGCGCCCGTCGCGTACACACTGTGGCAGCGGTTTCTGCGCTTCGATCCCGCCGATCCCATCTGGCCGAACCGCGACCGTTTCGTGCTCTCCGAGGGCCATGCCTCCGCCCTGCTCTGGTCGCTGCTGCACCTGACCGGGGTGCGCACGGTCGACCCCGAGTACGAGGTGCTGGGCCGTCCCGCGGTGACCCTCGACGATCTGAAGTCCTTCCGGCAGCTCGACTCGCGCTGCCCCGGCCACCCCGAGTACCGCTGGACGAGCGGCGTCGAGACGACCACAGGACCGCTCGGTCAGGGCGTCGCCACCTCCGTCGGCATGGCGATCGCGGGTCAGTGGCTGGCGGCGAGGTACAACCGCGACGACTTCACGCTCTTCGACTTCGATGTGTACGCGCTCGCCGGGGACGGCTGCATGATGGAGGGCGTCTCGTCCGAGGCGGCCTCGCTCGCCGGACACCTGCGGCTGTCCAATCTGTGCTGGATCTACGACTCCAACCGGGTCACCATCGAAGGCCACACCGACATCACCTTCACCGAGGACGTCGCCGCGCGCTTCCTGGCCTACGGCTGGAACGTGACCACCGTGGCCGACGCCAACGACCTCGGCCGGATCGGCCGCGCCTTCCACTCCTTCCGCGCCGAGCGCGCGCGTCCGACCCTGATCCTCGTCCACAGCCACATCGGATACGGCTCGCCGGTCGAGGACTCACCGCAAGCACATGGGTCGCCGTTCGGGCCGCAGGGGGTCAAAGCCACCAAGCGCGCCCTCGGCCTGCCACCCGACGCCGACTTCCACATCCCCGACGGTGTGCCCGACTGGTTCGCACGGGGGATCGGCGCACGCGGCGGCCAGTTGCGCAGCCACTGGGAGAAGACGTTCGACGCCTACCGCGGCGCGTACCCCGAGCTCGCCGACGAGTTGGAGCGGATCCAGCGCCGAGAGCTGCCGGACGGCTGGGAGACCGCGCTGCCCGCCTTCCCGGCCGACCCGAAGGGCCTGGCAAGCCGCGACTCCTCGGGCCAGGTGCTGAACGCGGTGGCCAAGGCGGTGCCCTGGGTGCTCGGCGGGTCCGCCGACCTGGCGCCGTCGACCAAGACCCGCCTCACCTTCGGCGGTGCGGGCGACTTCCAGCCGTATGACCACGCCGGGCGCAATCTGCACTTCGGCGTACGGGAGCACGCGGCCGCCGCGGTGGCCAATGGAATGGCGCTGACGAAGCTCCGTCCGTACTGGTCCGGGTTCCTGATCTTCTCCGACTACGCCAAGGCGGCCATTCGCCTCTCCGCGCTGATGGAGATCCCCACCGTGCACATCTTCACCCACGACTCCATCGGGGTCGGCGAGGACGGACCCACCCACCAGCCCGTCGAGCAGCTCGCGGGGCTGCGCGCCACGCCCGGGCTGCTGGTGTTCCGCCCCGCCGACGCCAACGAGGTCGCCGAAACGTGGCGGGCGGTCGCCGGTCTCCGCCGGGCGCCGGCCGCGCTGGTCCTCTCCCGCCAGCCCCTGCCCACCCTCGACCGCACTCGGCTCGGCGCGGCCACCGGTGTCGCGTGGGGCGCCTACGTCCTGGCGGACGCGGACCGGGGCGAGCCCGAGGTGATCCTGCTCGCCACCGGCTCCGAGGTGGCACTGGCCCTGGCCGCACACGAGGAGCTCACCGCCGAGGGCATCGCGTCCCGGGTGGTGAGCATGCCGTGCTGGGAGCTGTTCGACCGTCAGCCGCGCGAGTACCGCGACCAGGTGCTGCCACCCGCGGTCACGCGCAGGGTCGCGGTGGAGGAGGGCTCCACGTTCGGCTGGGACCGGTATGTCGGCGCGGACGGGGCCGTGGTCGGCATGCACACCTTCGGCGCCTCCGCACCCCTCAAACAACTGCTCACGAAGTTCGGATTCACCCCCGAGCGCGTCGCGCAGGTGGCGCGCGAGCTGGTGGCCCCGGGCTGAGCGGGCAATGACGCGACAGGAGAGCACATGGCTACCGACACCCCCATGCAGCTCGGCATGATCGGGCTCGGCCGGATGGGCGCGAACCTCGTGCGCCGGCTGATGCGCGACGGCCACCGCTGTGTGGTCTACGACGTCAACGAAAGCGCCGTACGGGAAATGGAGGGCGAGGGCGCCGTCGCCGCCCGCTCGCTCGGCGACCTGGTGGCGAAGCTGGAGCGGCCACGGGCCGCCTGGCTCATGCTGCCCGCCGCTGTCGTACAGCCCACCCTCGACCAGCTCACCGAGCTCCTCGACCCGGACGACGCCATCATCGACGGTGGCAACTCCTACTACCGCGACGACATCACCCGCGCGGCACAGCTCGCCCCGCACCGCATCCACTACCTGGACTGCGGAACCTCCGGCGGTGTCTGGGGACTTGAGCGCGGCTACTGCCTGATGATCGGCGGTGAGGACGGGCCCGTCGCCCGGCTCGACCCCATCTTCCGCACCATCGCGCCCGGCACCGGCTCCGCCGAGCCGACACCGAGCAGACACACCGACGGAACGGCGCCGGAGGGCTATCTCCACTGCGGCCCCAGCGGAGCCGGCCACTTCGTGAAGATGGTCCACAACGGGGTCGAGTACGGCATGATGGCCGCGATCGCCGAGGGGCTGAGCATCATCGACCACGCGGACGCCGGGCTGCGCAAGCGCGCCGCCGACGCGGAGACCACCCCGCTGCGCGAGCCGGAGGCGTACCAGTACGAGATCGATGTCGGTGAGGTGGCCGAGGTGTGGCGCCGCGGCTCGGTCGTGGGCTCCTGGCTCGTCGACCTCACCGCCGACGCGCTGGCCCGGTCGCCGAAGCTGGACGAGTTCACCGGACATGTCTCGGACTCCGGCGAAGGGCGCTGGACGGTACGAGCCGCGATCGACGAGGGCGTGCCCGCCGCCGTGATCAGCACGGCGCTCACCGACCGCTTCCAGTCCCGGGGCCTCGGCGAGTTCGCCGACCGGGTGCTGTCCGCCATGCGCAGCGAGTTCGGCGGACACGCCGAGAAGAGGAGCGGGCGATGACGGCACCGGACGACCATGTGATCGTGCTCTTCGGCGCCACCGGCGACCTCGCCAAGCGCAAGCTGCTCCCCGGGCTGTTCCACCTCGCCGCCGCGGGCCTGCTCCCCGACGGCTACCGCATCGTGGGCTCGACCCCGTCCCGCTCCGCGATGAGCGACGACGCGTTCCGCACCCTCGCCCATGACGCCGTCGCCACCTTCGGACGGTCCAAGCCGACCGGGCCGGTGTGGAAGTCCTTCGAGGAGTCGCTGTCCTTCGGCGCGGCCGACCCCGAGGACCCCTGCCCGCTGCTCGCGGCCGTACGGGCGGCGGAGGACTCCCTCGGCGGGCCGTCCCGCAGACTGTTCCACCTGGCCATTCCGCCCTCGGCGTTCGCGTCCATCATCGGCCTGCTCGGCGACACGGACCTGGCCGAGAACGCGAAGGTGATCGTGGAGAAGCCCTTCGGCACCGATCTGGCGTCGGCGCGGGCGCTCAACGAGACGATCAACGCCGTCTTCGACGAATCCCGGGTCTTCCGCATCGACCACTTCCTCGGCAAGGAGTCGGTGGACAACATCCTCGCCCTCCGGTTCGCCAACGGCATGTTCGAGCCCAACTGGAACCGGGACCACATCAGCTATGTGCAGATCGATGTGCCCGAGACGCTCGGCCTCGAGGGCCGTGCCCACTTCTACGAGGGCACCGGGGCCTTCCGGGACATGATCGTCACCCATCTGATCCAGGTGCTCGGCATCGTGGCGATGGAACCACCGGTCTCGCTCGCCGCCGAGCCGTTGCGCGACGAGAAGGACAAGGTCTTCGAGGCGCTGCGCCCCATCGGGCCCGGGGATGTCGTGCGCGGCCAGTACGAGGGCTACCGCGACGAACCCGGCGTGGCCCCCGGTTCGACGACCGAGACGTTCGCCGCGCTGCGGGTGGAGGTGGACAACTGGCGGTGGGCCGGGGTCCCGTTCCATCTGCGCTCCGGCAAGAGCCTCGCACAGCGCCGCCAGGTGATCACCCTCGGACTCCGCGAGCCGCCCCTGCGGATGTTCCCCACCGACCTCGCCGACCAGGAGCGGAACCGGGGCAACAAGATCGTGATCGACTTCGGGGACCCCGGGTGGATCGCCGCCCGTTTCCTCACCAAGGAGCCCGGCCCCGCGATGCGGCTCGCACCGGCCACGATGGCCTTCGGCTACGCCGGGTCGTTCTGCGAGGAGAACGGGCTCGAGGGCTACGAACGCCTCATCCTGGACGCCATGCTGGGCGACCAGTCGCTGTTCACCCGGTCAGGCGGCATCGAACACATCTGGGCCGCGTCGACCCCCCTCCTGGAGAACCCACCGCCGGTCCAGCCCTACGCCCCCGGCTCCTGGGGCCCCGAACCGGCCGTCAGCGAACTGATCGCGCCCTACCCGTGGCATCTGCCGGACGCCGCCGAGGTCCTGCCGGGGACGTTCGGAACATCCGGCGCGCCCGGGACCGGCACCTGACCGACCCTCGCTGCCCATGGGCGCTGAGCTCCGCGGCGATGGGGGCGTACCACGACACGGAGTGGGGCCGTCCCTCGGGCGGGCGGGTCGTGTCGGTGTGGGAGAAGCCGGGCGGCTGAAGGCGTCGCGGGCGGTCAGATGCCGGAGACGGTCACCCCCCGCTCGGTGAGCGCCGTGTGCACGGGAACGGGCCGCCCGTAGTATGCCTCCCACGCCATGCTGTGGGGCAACGCGGCTTCTGCCAGGGACGGCCGGGCCGGCGCGCCGGACGCGGAGCTGCGCTCCGTGGTCCGGCTCGCGTGCGCCACGGTGGCGGACACGCTCGCCCGGACGGCCTCCGGGGGGCGCCGCGAACCGCTAGCGCGGCCCCCATGCCCACCCGCCGGAACACGCGGTCCGCTACGCCGCGATGACGGCCGCCGTGGTACGGCCGCCGTCGACGTCCAGCACGGTGCCGTGGACGAACTCGGCCTCGTCGCCCGCGAGATAGACCGCCGCGTGCGCGATGGCCTCCGGACTTCCGACGCCCCCGGCCGGGGTGCCGTTCATCATGGCCTCGCCCGGGTGCACCTCGCCGGGTACGGGCGTGTGGACCACTCCGGGAGAGATTGCGTTCACCCGCACACCCCGCGGGCCGAACTCGGCGGCCCAGGCCCGCGTCAGGGTCTCCATCGCGCCCTTGCTGGAGCTGTAGAGCGCGCCGATGGGAATGCCCAGCCGGGCGATCCACGACCCCAGGTTGATGATCGCCCCGCCACCGGCCTCGGCCATCGCCGGAGCGATCGCGGCGGTCAGGAAGAACGGCGCCTTCACATTCACCGCGTAGACGTGGTCGAAGGACTTCTCGTCGGTGTCCGCGGTGCTGTCACCGGGGTAGATCCCGGCGTTGTTGACCAGGACGTCGATGCCTCCGCCCAGAACGGACCCCGCCTCCTCGGCCAGGGCGCGGGAAGCCTCCGGGCTTCCGTCCAGATCCGCCTGTACGAAGTCGGCCCGGCCACCCCGCGCGCGAATGGCGTCGACCACCTCCGTACCCCGCTCGCTGCTGCGGCCGGACACCACCACATGCGCGCCCTCGGCGGCGAACCGCTCCGCGATCGCCCGCCCGATGTTGCTGGTCGCACCGGTCACCAGCGCCCTCTTGTCCTGCAGCCGTCCACTCATCACGCACTCCCGCACGCTCGTTCTCCGCACCATGGATGCCCCGGGGGTCCGCCGGGGCCATGCCACTGTGCGAAGAAAAAATGGACTTGCAAGTCCAGTCTCCGGGGTCGCCCGGGCCGCCGCGGTGTGCTCATCCGTGGCGCTCAGGCCACGGCGGCGCGCCGCAGATCCCCGATGCCCTGATCGAGCGCGGCCCGCAGATGGTCGGCTCGGCCGGTCGACTGGAGAATCAGCACACCGCCCTGGATGCCCGCCAGCAGGGCGGCCGCACGGTGCTCGACATCCAGCCCGGCGGGCAGCCGGCCAGCCGCCTGAAGGGCCCGGATGCCGGTGGCCAGGCTCTCCTGCCACTGCCGCATCAACGTCACCACGACATCACGGGCGCCCGGGGTGGAGCGGCCCAGATGGAGGACCAGCGAGCCCAGCGGGCACTCCTCACCCTGCTCCGCGTAGCGCTTGACCACCTGATCGCGCCACCGCTGCCACGCCTCCCAGGAGTCCAGGCAGCCCAGATACGGCTGCTGGTCCTCCAGGACCTGGTCGGCCTCGTGGTGCGCGACCGCCAGCAGCAGCTCGTCCTTCCCCTCGGGGAAGTAGTGGAACAACTGGCTCTTGCTGGTGCGCGTGCGCGCCATGACGTCGTCGAGCGTGGCCACCGACACGTCCTTCTCGCGCAGCACCGCGGCCGCGCCCTCGATGATCCGGTTCCGGGTGGCCTTCCCCTTCGCCGTCAGCTCCTTGTGCATGGCGCCCCTCTTGACTGGACTGGCTGGTCCAGTCTATTGCGCCTCGGGCGCCGGCCAGAGTGCCCGGGCGGCCTCGGGCAGGCCGTCGACCGCGTCGGGGCCGAGGGTGGCGAGCTGGAGGATATAGCCGGGCACGGTGGAGGTGATCAGTTGGGCGAGTGAGTCCGTCGCGGCGCCCGGCGGCAGATGGCCGAAATCCTGATGCTCCCGCACGATGGCGGCGAGGTCGGCCGTCGCCTCGGTGAGCGCGCTCCTGAGCCGCTCGGCGAGCGTCGGGTTGCGCAGGGACTCGGACCAGGTCAGCAGCGCGATGGCGGCGAAGCCGTTCTCCGTGTGCTTCGCCCTGATGACCTCGAAGAGATCGGCGATCGCCTCGCCGACCCCGGCGGCGGGCCTGCGCTCGGCCTGGCGGCGGGCCTCGTGCACCACCTCGGCCAGGTTCTCCTCGGCGATCGCGATGATCATGTCCTGCTTGCTGGAGAAATACCGGTAGACCGACCCCGAGGACACCCCGGCCTCGGCGAGCAGATCCTGCATCGATGTCTCATGGAAACCGTCCCGGACGAAGCAGCGCCTCGCCGCGGTCAGGATCTCCGCTCTGCGGGCGTCGAGGTACTCCTGGCTCACCTTCGGCATGACGCCAGGCTACATCAAAAGCGATCGATCGTTCGTCTTCTTCTTGACAGCGGGTGGCGGGCGAGGCAGTGTGGCAAATAAGAGAACGGTCATTCGTTTTTTTAGGCAGGAGAACGCTTGTGGCGACAGTCAGTGGAGTCGTGCCCCGGGTCGCGCATGACGTCGCTCGCGCGCTGAGGGACAGCGGCGTCGACCGGGTCTTCCTGATCACCGGTGGTGATCTGTGGCTCTGGCGCGCCCTGCGCGATCACGGCATCGAGATGTGCCTGGCCCGCAGCGAGGCCGCGTCCGTGGTGATGGCCGACGCCTACGCCCGCGTCACCGGCAAGCCCGCCGTCGTGTACGGGCAGTGGGGGCCGGGCGCGGCGAACGTCGCCGCCGCGCTCGCGGACGCCCGGTGGGCCCACAGCCCGCTCGTGGCGCTCACCAGCACCGTCTCGACGCGGGTCGAGTACAAATACGAGTACCAGGAGCTCGACCAGCCGCCCATGTTCCAGTCGGTGACGAAGTGGCAGGCGCGGGTCACGCGGGCGGACCGCGCCGGTGAACTCGTCGCCCAGGCGTTGCGCATCGCGGGTGCGGGGGCCCCGGGGCCGGTGCACATCGACATCCCGTGCGACCTTCTCGCGGCGGAAGCGGCACCGTCCGACAACCTCGCGGCAGAAGCCGAACCGTCGCACGCCGACGCCACCTGCGCACCGATCCGTCGCCCGACCCCGCCGGCTCCCTCGGCCGCCGCCGTGGCCGACATCGCCGACCGCCTCGCCCGGAGCCTGCGACCGGTCCTCCTGGCCGGGAACGGGGTCCTGACCGCCGATGCCGCCGAAGACCTCACCCGACTGGCGGAAACCGCGGGTGTTCCGGTCCTCACGACACTGGGCGGGAAGGGTTCGATCGCCGAGAACCATCCGCTGTCGGTCGGCGTGGCGGGACGCTATGCGAGCAAGGTGGCGAACGAGATCGCGCGCGAGGCCGACTTCGTCCTCGCGATCGGCACCGACCTCGGCGGCCTCGCGACCGACACCTACACCCTGCCGTCGGCGGACGCGGACGTGGTCCAGGTCGACGTGGCGGCCGAGCACATCGGCCGGACCCGCACGGTCGGCGCGGGAGTGGTCGCCGACGCGGGCGAGTTGTGCCGTGCCCTTGCCGTGGCACTGCCCGCGGAGTCCGGCAACCGTGCGCACCACACATGGCGCGAGTCGGTGCGGAGCAGGTGCGCGGCCTGGCGGCAGGCGTTCCATGCCGTCGCGCACCGCCCCGCCGCCGGGCATGTCCGTCCCGAAGCCGTCGTGGCCATCCTGCGCGAGCTGGCGGACGACCGCGATCTACTCGTCGCGGACACCGGGTTCATGGGCGCCTGGGGAGGCGCGCTGTTTCCCGTCCACGCGCCCGGCCGGACGTTCCTGCGCGCCGCCGGCACGCTCGGCTGGGCGTTCCCGGCGGTCCTCGGGGCACAGCTCGCGGCGGGGGCGGAACGCCGCGCGTTCGCGCTCGTGGGCGACGGCGGCTTCGGCTACCACGTAGGAGACCTGGAGACCGCGCTGCGGCTGGACATTCCCGCGGTGACCATCGTCCTGAACAACGCGAGCCTCGCCTACGAACACGTCGGGTTCAAGCACGCCCTCGGAGGGGAGCCCGTGTCGGAGGTCTGCGACTTCCTCGACGTCGACCACGCCAAGGTCGCGGCGGCGTACGGGGTGTTCGCGGCCCGCGTCGACTCTGCCGACGCTTTCCGGAGCGCCCTGGAGAAGGCGATCGCCACTGCCCGCCCGGCGTTGATCGACGTCGTCGTCAGCAAGGAGCGCGTCGCTCCGGTCACCACCTTCGACACCCGGCTGGTCAGGGACGTCTGACCTCGTTGTCGTGCTCGTTGTCGTGCTCGTTGTCGTGGAAGAGAGTCACGGAAGAGAGGAGATGGTCATGCGGCTACCGCTGCTCCATCGCGAGGAACTGACCCCGGAGCAACGGGGTCTGTACGACGCCTTCGACAGCATGGTGAAGGCCGACGAATACGCGGGATTCGAGGTCCGCGACGCCGACGGAGCGTTCGTCGGACCGTGGGGAGTGATGCTCCACTTCCCGGAGCTGGGGCAGGCGCTCGCCCGGTTCATCGACCTCGCCCAGCGGCTTCCCGGACTCTCCGAGCGGGCACGACAGGTCGTCATCCTGACGATCGGAGCGCGCTTCGACGTGGCGTACGAGCTGTACGCGCATGCCCGTATGGGGGCGCGGGCCGGGCTGCGGCCGGATCAGGTGGCCACGCTGTGCGCGGGTGGCCGCCCGTCCGGCCTCACCGAGGAGGAGGCGCTCGCGGCCGACGTCGCGACCGCCCTGACCGGGAAGGGCCCTCTGCCGGGCCCGCTGTACGACACGGCCGTCAGGACGCTGGGGCGGGAAGCCCTCGACGCGATCGTCTTCGTGACCGTCCACTACCTGGCGCTGGGAGTCGTCCTCAACGCGTACGACGTGCCGGCGGGAAGCCCGGCCCCGCGGAAGTAGCCCCGCAAGGAGGAGAAATCCCATGTTCGAGGATCCCGAGGACTTCGGGACGTTCGGCCGCTACGTGGAGACGCCGGTCGACGCCATGCCACCGGAGATGCGCAGCGCGTACGAGTACACACGGCGGCTGCGCGGCCTGGTGCCCGGCCCGCACAAGATCTGGCTGGCCAATCCCCGGCTGCTGACGGCGATCGTGCCCACCGGTGCGTACTTCCAGACGGACTCGTCGCTGTCCAAGGCGGAGATCGAGATCGTCACAAACGTCGTCACCGGCCACTGGCGCTCGGCCTACGCCGCCTATGAGCACGAGAAGATCGGCGTGGCGCTGGGCGGTCTCGACCCGCGGAAGGTGGCGGCCATCGTCGCCGGCCGTCCCACCTCCTTTGACGACCCACGGCAGCAGCTCGTGTACGAACTCGCGTCATCGCTGGTGGGACAGCGTGTCATTCCCGTCGGGCTGTACCGCCGGGCCCAGGAGACGATCGGTGACGCGGGCATCGTCGACGTCACCGTGCTGATGGGCTGGTTCACCGGTGTGTCGCTGACCCTCGCCGCGTTCGACGTGCCGTCGAACGCGGTCGGCCTGGACCAGTGAGACCCCGAGGAAGGGCGACCATGGAAACCGCAACCCTGCACACCGTCGCCGAGTTCCCCGAGCACTCCTTCCTGGAGAACCTCGCGGTGCGAAGCGACAACTCGATCGTGGTGACATCGCTCAACCACAAGCAGCTGTGGCTGATCCCGGCATCCGGCACGACGGACACCCCGGTCGAGCCGACCCTCCTGCACACCTACGACCACCTCGTCTCGGCGGTCGTGGAGACCGAGCCGGATGTGTTCCACGTGGCCCTCAGCGACGGCTACACCACACACGCGTCGTATCTGAGCCGGGTCGATCTGCGTGGCCGGCCACCCGGCGCCGCCCCCGCGATCGAGACGGTCCTCACCTTCGACTCCCGGGTGCGGGCCCTGAACGGGGGCTGTCTGATCGCCCCGGGCGTCCTGCTGCTGGCGGACTGCTTCGGCGGTTTCGTCTGGCGTGTCGACCTCTCCGCCACCGGTGGCCCGGCGACCGCCGACGTCTGGCTCGCCCACCCGAGCATGGAGCACGACCCGCTCAGCACCATGAAGCCGCCCCAGCCGGGCATCAACGGTGTGCGCTACGCGGAGCGGACCCACCACCTGTACTACACCTCCACGGCGCAGCGGCTGTTCATGCGGGTGCCGGTGGACCCCGGCACCCTCGACCCGGCCGGAGCGCCGGAGCATGTCGGCGGCGGCACGATGGCCGATGACTTCTGCCTCGACGAGGACGCGGGCGTCGCCTACGTCACCACGCACCGTCAGAACACCCTCGACCGTGTGCTGCTGGACGGGCCCCCGGACCAGCCCCGGGACATCGTCCTCGGTGACCCCCTGGACCTGCGGCTCCTGGGGCCGTCGAGCATCGCCTGGGGCCGCGGCCCTGGTGAGTACGGGCGCGTGGCCTACCTCATCACCGATGGCGGGACGACCGCACCGCCTCCGGACGGCCGCGCACACCGCTCGAAGGTCCTGCGCATGGAGCTCGCGCGGTAGGCCGCCGTGGGCCGCGGGTCGTCGGCCGAGGCCGTCACTTGGGTTTTCGGCCGGGGGGGCGTCGGCCGAGGCCGTCAGTCAGTCGGGGGCGTCGGCCAGCTCGGCGGCTTCCTGCCGCAGGGCGTGCGCCACCGCGTTCGCCGACGCGGTGGCGGGGCCCGGCGCGTGCACGAGGCTGACGCGTCGCCCCTCCTCCGCCACGCCCTCGACGGCGACGAGACGCACACCGGGCGGGATGGCGGGAAGCAGCGCCGGCGGGGCGGTGGTGATGCCCGCCCCGGCCGCCACCAGGTGAAGCTTCGTCAGCCAGTCGCGGACGGTGTGGCGCACCCGGGGCCGTCCCGGCAGCCCCGGCCAGACGCCGAGCAGTGGCTCCTCCGCGGCGGCCGGGCTGGCGATCCACGGCTCGCCCGCGATCTCCTCGGCCGTGACGCTGTCGCGTCCGGCGAACCGGCCGCTCGCCGCCACCGCCACGGCCAGCCGGGTCTCGAACAGCGGCTCCACGCGCAGCGGCGGGGCGTCGGTGTCGGGGGAGCGGTGGGGTGGCCTGGACGACAGCAGGGCGACGTCGAGTGTGCCGGTGCGCAGCGCCCGCACCAGCGACGGGGTGGTGCCCTCGCGTGTGCTCACCCGGATCCGGGGGTGCTCCCGGCGCAGGGTCGCCAGCGCACGGGCCACGATCACCGCTCCGGCGGTCGGGAAGAAGCCGAGCCGGACCGGGCCGTCCTCCGCCTCGCCCTCGCGCAACTCCCGGTCGGCCGCGTCGAGCGCGTCCAGCGCGACCACGGCGTGCCGCAGCAGGGCGCGCCCCTCGGTGGTCAGCCGCACACCGCCGGGGTGGCGGTCGAATAGCCGGGCACCGGCCGCCTGCTCCAGCGCGGCCACCTGCCGGGAGACCGCCGACTGGGTGTACCCGAGCGCCTCCGCCGCGGCGGTGATCGTGCCCCGCTCCGCCACCTCGCGCAGCACCCGCAGCCCGACCAGGGTCATGTCCATGAGCGCACGTCCATGCGCACGCAGCATATCCGCTATGCGAGACATTCGTTGGCGGAATGTCATGGGTGTTCTGGCGTGGTGAGCACACCACAGCAGAACGGATCGAGACACCATGCCTCTGGTCAACATCTACCTGCGCGAGGGCACGCACCACCCCGGAGTACCGCCGGAATGTCTCGCTGGGCATCCACCGGTCCATGGTGGACGTCCGGAAGGTGCCGCAGGACGACCAGTTCTACCTCATCCAGGAGCTCAAGCCCGAGAACGTCCAGGCGCAGCCGGTGTTCTTCGGCATCCGCCGCGGCGACCGCACGATGTTCATCCAGCTCTTCTTCAACGACCGTGACCTCCAGCAGAAGACGGAGCTGTTCGCGGCCATCCGCAGGAACCTCCGGCTGTACGCGGACGTCTCCGAGGATGACATCGTCCTGTGCGTGGTCGAGACGAACAGCGAGAACTGGTGGGCGGCCGGGCGGACCGTCAACCCCCGGACGGGCTATGACGAGCGGATGGACATCGATTGACTATCGATAGGAATCCATCGATAGTCGATTACATGCATCGACTCTTCATCGTCGCGCTCCGGGCCGGCATCGTCGCAGCGATCATGGCGGGCCTCTTCGGCCAGATCGTCGTCATCCCGACGACGGCGGCCGACGAGGTCGACCGCTTCCCTCCGTACGCCCCGTTCGCCACGCCGTACGTGACGGTGGCGATCCTCGGCATCGCCTGCGTCCAAGTGGCGCTCGTCGCGGTGTGGATGCTGCTCGCCATGGTCCGCCGTGGCGCTATCTTCACACCGCTGGCCTTCCGCTGGGTCGACACCATCATCGCGTCCTCGGTCGTGGCGACGCTGCTGGCGCTCGGCGTCACCGGGCATCTGGCGCTGGCCGAGATCCCCACTCCCGACGACGGCATGGAGGTCATCGGCGCCGTGGGAGCCGCGATGGTGAGCGTCGGCGTGGGGACGGCGTTCGCGATGCTGATGGTCATCATGCGGAGCCTGTTGCGGAAGGCGACGGATCTGGAGACCGAGATGGCCGAGGTGGTCTGATGGCGATCGTCGTCGACCTCGACCTCCTGCTCGCCCGGCGCAAGATGTCGGTCGGCGAGTTCGCCGCCGCCGTCGGCATCACACCCGCCAACGTCGCCGTGTTGAAGAACGGCCGGGCGAAGGCGGTGCGGTTCACGACGCTCGACGCCATCTGCCGCGCACTCGACTGCCAGCCCGGCGACGTACTGCGCTGGGTGCCGGATGACGGCGGGAACGACGACCGGCGCGCTTGAGTGAACGGAGCCGCGGTCCGGGTGCGTTCGCGGTGCCCCGGCCCGGGGGAGGGGCGACGGGATCGCCGCCCCTCCCTCAGGCGCCGATCGGGCTACAGACCGACGTCGCGGCCGCGGATGTCGTCCAGCGACTCACGCCGGATCAGCAGCCGCGCCCTGCCGTCGGCCACGGCGACGACCGGCGGGCGGCCGACCAGGTTGTAGCCGGACGCCATGGAGAGGTGGTACGCGCCCGCCACCGGCACCGCGAGCAGATCGCCGGGGCGGATGTCGCCCGGCAGCTCCGCCTCGCCCGCCAGCACGTCCCCGGCCTCGCAGTGGCGTCCGGCCACGGTGGTGGGGGTCGGCGGCGCGGTGGTGGCGCGGCCCACGAGCCGGGGCGCGTAGCGCACTCCGTACAGCGCCGGGCGGGGATTGTCGCTCATCCCGCCGTCCACGGCGACGAAGGTGCGGTGTTCGGTGCGCTTGACGGCCAGGACCCGGTAGAGCGCGACCCCGGCCGGTCCGACGACGGCGCGGCCCGGTTCGATGATCAGCCGTGGCACGGGCAGTCCGGCCGCCGCGCAGCTGTCGGTCAGTTCGGCGCGCAGCCGGGGCCCGAGCGCGGCGATGTCGAGGTCGGGCTCGCCGGGGCGGTAGGCGATGCCGTGCCCACCGCCCAGATCCAGCTCGGGGAGGGTGACCCCGTGCTGGTCCCGGATCCTCGCCAGCAGCCCGACCATGCGCCGTACCGCCGCCAGATAGGGCTTGGCGGAGTTGATCTGGGAGCCCAAGTGGCAGTGGAGGCCGACCAGTTCCAGGCGCGGCTGGTCGAGGATCCGGGCGATGGCGTGATGCGCCGAGCCGTCGGTGAGCGACAGACCGAACTTCTGGTCGTCGGTGCCGGTACGGACCTTGGCGTGGCCGCCAGCGGCGATGCCCGGCGCGACCCGGACCATGACCTTCTGATGGCCGCCCTCGGGCACGGCGACGGCCAGCCGGGCGATCTCCGAGGGGCTGTCGATGACGATGCGCCCGACCCCGAGGCGCAGGGCGGCCTGGAGTTCGTACGGACTCTTGGCGTTGCCGTGCAGCACGATGTGCTCGGGCGGGAAACCGGTGGTGACCGCGAGCTCCAGCTCTCCGGCCGAGCACACGTCCAGGCCCAGGCCCTCCTCCTCCGCCCAGTGCGCCATCGCACGGCACAGGAACGCCTTGGCGGCGTAGAGGACGGCGGCCTCCGGGAAGGCCTCGCGGTAGGCGCGGCAGCGGGCCCGGACCTCGGCCTCGTCGAGGAGGTACACCGGGCTGCCGAAGCGGTCCGCGAGCTCGGTGAGCGACACTCCGCCGACGGCCAGGTCGCCATCGGTGAACGGGACGGCCGAGGCGGGCCAGACGGACAGCGCGCCGTCGCGGGGCGTGGTGTGGGGTGTGGGGTGTGCGGTGCCCGGGATGAGTGGCGTGACCATGGCGTCCTCCCTCAGCCGAGTCATGCGCTGAGGACCCCGGCGAGGGCGGCGGCCCCCGCCACCCGCACGGCGCCGACGGCCTGCGGGGCCCATGTGGGGGTTGTGCTGCGGCGGCGCGGCGGGGCCGGTGGCGCCGGTGGTGCGACTGCGAGCGTGGTGCTGCGGTGGCGTGATGGCGCCGGTGGTGCGACTGCGAGCGCGGTGTTGTGGCGGCGCTCCCGCGCCTGCGGTGCGATGTCGCGGGCCGCGAGGCGCGGGTCCACGGTGAGCGAGGTGGCGCCGAGCGGCGCGGCGAGGGCGCGCAGCGCCGGTTCGCCGAGCCGGATCCACGTCTGCCGGGCGCCGAGGACCGCGGCCAGCCGCCGCCGGGTGGAGAAGCCGACGGCGGTACGGCCGCCGTGGGGCGTACGGAAGAGGCGCACGGCGCAACCGGTGGGTCCCGGCCGGACGGGGACGTACAGGACGCGTCCGGCCGGGACGGGTTCGTCGGGCTCGGGGTCGTCTCCGTACAGACGGTTGTTCATGACGTGCCTCCAGGGGCGAGGGGAAGGCCCGGGACCGGACAGCGGGACCGGGGCCGGGACAGGACCCTAATTCCCGCACCCTGGGGTCGGCCCCCGT
>NZ_JAAAYH010000106.1:0-23318 GCF_018035285.1 Streptomyces sp. MK37H
AGCCTGCTGGAGGTCGCCGGGGCGGCGCATCTGGCGGGCGTGGAGCGGCCGGAGGCGGTCACCGGGGCGCTGCTCGCCCACCTCAACAGCCCAGCACCCCCACGGGACGACGCCTCACGCCACGCCGCCGGAACGGCGGTGCGCCGGGCCGTCCTCGGGGACGCGCACGTGGACCGGGCGGTGGCCCGGACGACCCCGTTCACCGCCCGCTTCCAGGACTTCATCACCCGCTACGCCTGGGGTGAGATCTGGACCGGCGACGGGCTGGACAGGCGGACCCGCAGCTGTATCACTCTCACCGCGCTGATCGCCCACGGCCATGACGCCGAACTGGCCATGCACATCCGGGCCGCGCTCACCAACGGCCTCACCCGTGAGGAGATCGGCGAGGTGCTGCTCCAGTCGGCGATCTACTGCGGCGTCCCGGCCGCCAACTCGGCCTTCGCCACCGCCCAGCGCGTCTTCGACGACATGGACACCGGGCCCGACACCGACGTCGACTCTGCGTCACATTCCGATACCGAAAAGTGACATCCCTCCGCAACACCTCTGTCGTAATCCGCCTCCATCGTTGATCGTTGAGTCGTACGGAGTCCGGGAGTCCGGGAGACCGGGAGACCGGGAGACCGGGAGTCCGAGAGACCGAGGCCGGGAGACCAAGGCCGGGAGACGAGGGGGCGCACGCCAATGTCCATGAGCCGCCGAAGGCTGCTGGGTGCGGGCGGAGGGCTGGCCCTCACAGGGGCACTCGCCTCCGCCTGCGGGTCCAACACCGGGCGGGACGGCGATGACCACGCCGGCCAGCCGGTGCTCGAGCAGTGGTACCACCAGTACGGCGAGCCCGGCACCGAACAGGCCGTCAGGCGCTACGCCGACGCGTATCTGAAGGCGAACGTCAAGGTGCAGTGGCGGCCGGGCAACTACGACCAGCAGACCGCCGCCGCGCTGCTCACGAAGTCCGGCCCGGATGTCTTCGAGGTCAACGGCCCGACGCTGGACCAGATCCAGGGCGGTCAGGTGGTCGATCTCACCGATCTCCTCAGCGAGGCCAAGGACGACTTCAACCGGGCCGTGCTCGCCCCGAAGACGTATCAGGGCAAGATCTGGGCCGTACCGCAGGTCATCGACACCCAGCTGCTCTACTACCGCAAGAGCATGCTCGAGGCCGCGGGGGTGGAGCCGCCGCGCAGCCTCGACGCGCTGATCGACGCGGCGAAGGAGCTGACCACCAAGGACGTCAAGGGGCTCTTCCTGGGCAATGACGGCGGCCCCGGTGTCCTCAGCGGCACGCCGCTCAACGCCGCCGGGCTCACGCTGGTCACCGAGGACGGCGAGGTCGGCTTCGACGACCCGGCCGCCGCCCGGACGCTCGGCAAGCTGCGGCAGCTCTACGCGGAGAAGTCGCTGCTGCTCGGGGCGCCCTCCGACTGGTCGGACCCGGCCGCGTTCACGCAGGGGCTCACCGCCATGCAGTGGTCCGGGCTGTGGGCGCTGCCGCAGGTGAAGAAGGCGCTGGGGGACGACTTCGGGGTGCTGCCGTTCCCCCGGGACGGGGCGCACGGCGCGCCCGCGGTGCCGGTCGGCGCGTACGGGGCGGCGGTCAGCGCCCGGGCCCGGGACAAGGCGCTGGCGAAGGCGTATGTGAAGTGGCTGTGGGTGGAACGGACCGACTACCAGGAGGACTTCGCGCTCCGCTACGGCTTCCACATCCCGGCCCGGGTCTCGCTCGCCACGAAGGCGGCCAAGCTGCGGCAGGGCGCGGCCGGCGAGGCGGTGCGCTACGCCACCGACCACGGCCATGCCGAACCGCTGCTGTGGACCTCCGCGAGCCGTACGGCCTACCAGGACGCGCTGAGCCGGATCATCAAGGGCGGGGCCGATCCGGACGGCGAGCTGCGGTCGGTGGTCCGCAAGACCGAGGCCGAGCTGCGCCGCGTGAAGAAGAAGAGCTGATGCGGGGGACGTTCGTCCGCGGGCTCCTGGGCCCGCAGAACCGCCATCTGTGGTTCTGGATATTTGTCGGCCCGTTCGTCCTGGGGCTGACCCTCTTCACGTATGTCCCGCTGGCCTGGAGCGTCTACCTCAGCTTCTTCGACGCGCACAACACCGTCTCGCCCACGGACTTCGTCGGCTTCGACAACTACACGGCGATGCTGGGCGACGACGCGTTCACCGGCAGCCTGGTGACCTTCCTGGTCTTCACGGCGTTCATCGTCCCGGCCACCTACGCGCTCTCGCTCGCGCTGGCGCTGATGGTCAACCGGCTGCGCTGGGCGCAGGCGTTCTTCCGGTCGGTGTTCTTCCTGCCGGTGGCGTGCTCGTATGTGGTGGCGGCGCTGATCTGGAAGATGTCGATCTTCAACGGGGTGCGCTTCGGGCTGGCCAACACCGTGCTGGACTGGTTCGGCGCCGATCAGATCGCCTGGCTGTCGACCACGGAGCCGCCCTGGTACTGGCTGGTCATCGTGACCGTACGGCTGTGGCTCCAGGCGGGGTTCTACATGGTGCTGTTCCTGGCCGGGCTGCAGCGCATCTCCCCGCGGCTGTACGAGGCGGCGGCCGTGGACGGGGCGCGGCCCGGCTGGCAGGTGTTCCGGCACATCACCTTTCCGCAGCTGCGGGCGACCTCGGTCGCGGTGGTGCTGCTGCTGGTGATCAACGCGTTCCAGGCGTTCGACGAGTTCTACAACCTGCTGTCGGACTCGCGCGGCTATCCGCCCTACGCCCGTCCGCCGCTGGTCTACCTCTACTACACGGCGCTGGGCCAGGGGCAGAACCTGGGCCTGGGCAGTGCGGGCGCGGTGATCCTGGCGCTGATCATCGCCGTGGTGACGGTGGTGCAGGCCCGCTGGTTCGGCCTGGGCCGGAAGGAGGACTGATGCCCACTCCCCCGAAGTCGCGCGATGTCCGGCGCCGGAACACCCGCGATGTCCGGGACGCCCTCGTCGGCGTGGGGCGCGCCGTGCGGCTGGTGCTGCTGCTCGCGCTCGCGCTGGTCTTCCTGATCCCGTTCTATCTGCTGGTGCGCAACGGTCTGTCGAGCGAGGCGGACATCACCTCGCCGGAGTGGACGTTCTTCCCGGGCGAGCTGCACTGGTCCAACGTCAGCGAGTTGTTCGACGACCCCAATGTGCCGATGGCGCACGCGCTGCTCAACTCCTCGCTGATCGCGGTCCTCACCACCGTGGGCACCCTGCTGCTGGCCTCGCTCGCCGGGTACGGCCTGGCACGCATCCCGTACGCCTACGCCAATGTGGTCTTCTACTGGATCCTGGGCACCTTGATGGTCCCGGCGGCGGTCACCTTCGTGCCCAGCTTCGTGCTGGTCAGCTCGCTCGGCTGGGTGTCCACGCTGCGCGGTCTGGTGGTGCCCACGCTGTTCAGCGCGGTCGCGGCGTTCATCTTCCGCCAGTACTTCCTGGGCTTTCCCCGGGAGCTGGAGGACGCGGCGCGGGTGGACGGGCTGGGCTACTGGCGTACGTACTGGCGGGTCGTGGTGCCGAACTCCCGGCCGGTCTTCGCGGCGGTCGGCACGATCGTCTTCATCGGCGCCTGGAACTCCTTCCTGTGGCCGCTGGTCATCGGCCAGGACCGGGACGCGTGGACGGTGCAGGTGGCGCTGTCGACGTTCACCACCGCCCAGACCGTCAACCTCCATGAGCTGTTCGTGGCGGCGGCGGTCTCGATCGTGCCGCTGCTGGTGGTCTTCCTGGTGCTCCAGCGCTATATCGTCGCGGGGGTCGAGCGCACGGGCATCGACGACTGAGACGCGACACCCGGGACGCGACACCCGGGACGCGGCGGCCGAGACGCCGGTCAGTGGGCCGGGCCGTCGTCCGGCAGCGGGGCGTACCGCCGCAGCCAGACCTCCGTCTGGGACAGATGCGCGGTGGCGGCCGCCGCGGCGGCCGCCGGATCGCGGGCGGCCATGGCGTTGATCAGCGCCTCGTGGCCGAGGTCGCTGGCCAGCCGGATGGTGTCGGCCTCGGCGGCGCCGTAGATGCTGTAGTGACTGCCCCGGGCGCGCAGCACATCGATGAGGGCGGCCAGCGCCTCGTTGCCGCTCGCCTCGCAGAGGGTGGAGTGGAACTCCCGGTCCAGCGCGTGCCGTTCCGTCTCGTCCTCGGAGACGGCCAGCCGCTTCTGCACCTCGCGCAGCCGGGCGACCACCCGCTTGTCGGCGCGGGCTGCGGCCAGCGCGGCGGCCTGGGCCTCCAGGGGGCGGCGGACGTCGAACAGCTCCAGCAGCCCGTCGAGCGGCAGGACGTCCACGGTGGCGGCGAACCCGGCCAGCATCTGCCCGGGGCGCAGCGCCGATACGAAGGTGCCGGAGCCGTGGCGGGACTCCAGCAGCCCGAGGGCGGCAAGGGAGCGCACCGCCTCGCGCAGCGATCCGCGCGAGACGCCGAGCCGCGCGCAGAGCTCGGGCTCGGCGGGGAGCTGCCGCCCGGGCGCCAGCTCACCCTTGGCGATCATGGCTCGGAGGCCGTCCGCCGCCTCGTCGGTCGCGGTCATTCCGCCACCCCTTCCTGACCAGCTCTGGCCGAGTCATTAGATGACTCCATGCTACCGGTCGGCTTCGTTACCCCCAATTTACGTCGAGCCCCTGTTCGGAACGGTCTCGCCCCTTTACGGTTCCCGGAAGCTCGAAGAAGTCATCGGACAACTAAGGCCGACCAGAACCAGGAAGGGACCCATGACCACCCCGTCGTCGCACTGGACGCTCGATCCCTCGGTCGTCCATCTCAACCACGGCTCGTTCGGCGCCGTGCCGCGCACCGTCCAGGAGGTCCAGCGGGCGCTGCGCGACGAGATGGAGACCAACCCGGACGCGTGGTTCCGGGAGCTGCCCGAGCGGGTGGGCCGGGCGCGCGCCGCCGTGGCGCGGTTCCTGCGGGTCCCGGCGGAGTACACCGCCCTGGTGGCCAACGCCAGCGCCGGGGTGAGCACCGTCCTGGGCTGTCTGCCGCTGCCGCCCGGCGGCGAGGTGCTGCTGACCGACCACGCCTATGGCGCGGTGGCGATGGGCACGGCGCGGGCCGCCGAGCGGGCCGGCGCCCGGGTGCGGACGCTGCACATCCCGCTGGAGGCGACCGCCGAGGAGATCGCGGCCGTCTTCGAGGGGGCGCTGAGCGAGGCCACCGCGCTGGTGGTCGTGGACCAGATCACCTCGGCCACCGCCCGGATCTTCCCGGTGGCGGAGATCGCCCGGCTCGCCCACGCCGCCGGGGCGAAGGTGCTGGTGGACGGCGCCCACGCACCCGGCATGCTGGCCGATCCGGTCGGGCTGGCCGGGGCGGCCGACTTCTGGGTGGGCAATCTGCACAAGTGGTGCTGTGCGCCGCGCGGTACGGCGGCGCTGGTGGCGCGCGGGCCCGGTGCCCAGGACCTGTGGCCGCTCACCGACTCCTGGGGCACCCCGGATCCCTTCCCGCGACGCTTCGACGTCCAGGGCACCTCGGACTTCACCGCCTGGCTCGCGGCGCCGCGCTCTCTGGAGTTCATCGAGGAGACGTTCGGCTGGGACGCCGCCCGCGCCCGGATGACCAAGCTCGCCGAGGTGGCCCAGGGGCTGCTGGCCGACGCCCTGGGCGCGGACCTGACCGCCGTCGGCGGCAGCGAGGCCCCGGCGATGCGGCTGATCCCGCTGCCCGCCGGGCTCGCGGCCGACCACGAGGCCTCGCATGTGCTGCAGCGCCGGATCGCGGCCGACACCCGCTGCGAGACCGCGATCACCTCCTGGGACGGCCGGGGCTTCCTGCGGCTCTCGGCCCATCTCTACAACACCGTCTCCGACTACGAACGACTGGCCGAGCACCTCCCCGGGCTGCTCAGGGCCTAAGGCCTCGAAGAAGTCCGGTGCGGTTCGGATGCGCCCCGAAGGGGCGCGGGGCTGTGTCGATATGCGGCTCCGCCGCGTGGGCCCGGCCAGCCACGACACAGCCGCGGATGAACGACCGCACCTCGCGGCACGTCCCGCGGAGCGCTTACGCACGGGCCAGCTAAGGAGTGACCACCGCCATGCGCAACAAATCCATCGAAGCGACCATCGAGGACGCGGCCAGCCCGGAGACCCGGCTGACCCGGGCCCTGGGCCCGCTCCAGCTGACCCTCATGGGCATCGGCGTCACCATCGGCGCGGGCATCTTCGTGCTGACCGGCACGGCGGCCGCGAACTACGCCGGGCCGAGCATCGCGCTCTCCTACACCATCGGCGCGGTCGCCACCGCCCTGGTGGCGCTGTGCTACATGGAGTTCGCCAGCACCGTCCCGGTGGCGGGCAGCGCCTACACCTTCGCGTATGTCTCGCTCGGGGAGCTGGTGGCCTGGCTGATCGGCTGGGACCTCATCCTCGACATGACGATGGGCGCGGGCGCGGTGGCCAGTGGCTGGTCGCAGTACGTCACCGACTTCCTGGCCACGTTCGGGATCCACATCCCGGCCTCCGTCTCCGGCCCGGACGCGGCCGTCAACATCCCGGCCGTGCTGGTCATCCTGGTGCTCACCGCCATCCTGGCCTCCGGGGTGCGCACCACCTCCCGGATCAACACGGTGATGACGGTGGTGAAGCTCGTGGCCATCGTCATCTTCCTGGCGATCGGGGTGACGCATGTGGACGCGGCCAACTGGTCGCCGTTCATCCCGGCGTCCCAACCGGTGGGCGGCGACGGCGACATGTGGGAGCAGCCGCTGCTGGGCTGGGCAGGACTGGGCGCGGACGCCACGTTCGGCATGGCCGGGATCCTCACCGGTGGCGCGATCGTCTTCGGCGCGTACTCCGGCTTCGACATCATGGCCAGCAACGCCGAGGAGGCCAAGCGGCCGCAGCGCACCCTGCCCATCGCGCTGCTGTCCACCGTGGCCGTCTGCGCCGTGCTCTATGTGGCCGTCGCGCTGACCGTGACCGGGATGCAGCACTACTCCAAGCTGGACAACGCCGCCCCCATCACCGGCGCCCTCAAGGCGGCGGGCGCGGACTGGGCGGTGCGGATCGTGGGCATCGGTGCGATCTGCGGGCTGACCACGGTCGTGATGATCATGCTGCTGGGGCAGAGCCGGGTGTTCCTCGCGATGAGCCGCGACCGGCTGCTGCCCGAGTGGTTCTCCCATGTCCACCCGGTCACCCGCAGCCCGCGCCGGATCACCTGGACCCTGGGCCTGCTGGTGGCGTTCATGACGGCGGTGCTGCCCATCGGGGACCTCGCCGAACTGGGCAACATCGGCATGCTGACCTCCTTCATCGTCGTCTGCGTCGGCGTGGTCTATCTGCGCCGCTCCCGCCCCGACCTGCGGCGCGGCTTCCGTACCCCGTGGGTGCCGGTCGTCCCCGCCGTCGCGGTGCTGCTGTGCCTGCTGCTGGTGGGCAATCTGCCGCTGATCACCTGGGCCCGGTTCGTGGGCTGGATGGCCGCCGGGCTGCTGATCTACCTCTGCTGGGGCCGCCGGCACAGCAAGGTGGCCACCGGCGAACTGGCCACCGGGGCCACGCCGGGGACGGCCGAGGATCACGACATGGCCGAGGGCCGGGAAGCCTCATCCGCGCCCTGACGGCCCCCGTCCGCTCGTGGCGACCGGCGGCAGCGCCGCCGGTACCCCGAAAACGCGCTCCCCCGGCGCCCCGCCCCGCAGCAGCGCCGCCCCCAGCGGGGTCAGCGTGTGCAGGACGGCGCTGCCCTGGCGGAGGGTGTGCACCAGGCCCGCCTCGCGCAGCACACTGGCGTGCTGACTGGCCGAGGCCAGCGATACGCCCACTCTGCGGGCGAGTTCACTGGTCGTACAGCCGCCGCCGACCTCCAGCAGCACCGCCGAGCGGGTCTGCCCGACCAGCTTGCCGAGCGTCTGGGCGGACCCGGACCCGGACGTCACGGCGGGCCGCTGCTCGGGGCGGGGAATCAGACCGCACCGGGCGTGTTCGACGGGGTAGACCAGAACGGGCGTCAGATCCGGGTTCCGGAAGGTCACCGGCGTCCCCCGGCAGAAGAACGACGGCAGCAGCAGCAACCCCCGCCCCCGCAGCCACAGATCGCGGTCCACCGGATAGTCGACCTCCAGCACGGGCGCCCGCCACCGCATCGTCGGCGGCAACGAGGCCAGCAGCCCGTCGGCGCCCCCGTCCAGCAGGGCGCGGCCCCGGGCCACCCGGTCGGCCTCGATCCGGGCCTGGATATGCGGCCAGTACGGGGCGACGGCGGCCTGGTGGTAGGCGCGCAGCGTGCTGATCAGCCGGTCCAGCGATCTTCGCTCGCCCTGCGCCAGATCCCGTATCCACCCCGGGAGCGCCCGGCCCGCCGGAAGCCCGGCCAGCTCCGCGTGCAAGCGCTCACCCGAGATGGCGCGCAGCGCGGACATCGCTGCATCGCAACCGATTACCCCTTCGGCGGGTGTCAGGAAGTCCGGGAAATAGCCGCGCGACGGAATGAGCGGCGCAAGCAGCCGCGCTTCGCCGTTGAGTCGGTTTCGGGCCTCGGAACGCCATTTCCCGTATACGGTCTCGGCCCGGTTCTCCCGCAACCTATGGAAACTTAAAACGGTTTCCCAGAGTGCGTCCGGGCGGACCGCCATCCGCAGCCGGGCCAGATCGAGTTCACTGAAATGAACACGGAGCACCAGACCCCCACACGTGCCATTACGACCGCCCCCCGATCACCGATGAGTATGCACGCTGGCACGGTCAGTCACCACGCCCTTTTAGCCAGATGTGAAACGGGGAGCGGCGCGGCGCCCGGAAGAGGAAAGCTGTTCCCCAGGAAAGCCGGGGGCCACCGGGAAAACCCTCCGATGGCTGTCCGGAATTCAACAGGCGGTGCTCAGAGCCAGTTTGCTCGTTCCCGTGGGGGGTGACGAGTACATTACGGCGACTGGGCACTTGTGTTGCCGCACGTAGCCGATGCGCGCGGCAACAGCTCCCGTGGGGGGAGTGAGAGGGGGCGGCACCTCGCACAAGGTGCCGCCCCCTTTGAGATGACCCCGCGAGGGTGCTGTCCGGGACGTCGGCGACAGGCATGTCAAGGAGGCGCGACGGTCCTCACCGAAATGGGGGCCGATCAGCCGTACCCGCGCCGCCGACCGCGGGTACCGTTCTGAGTGTCGAGGCCAGAACGGAGTTCACCATGCCGCAGAGCAATGAGGAACACACCGGCGCACGCATCGCTCGCACCCGCCGCGAGCGCTCCCTGACCCAACAAGGTCTGGCCATGCGCGCCAACGTCTCGAAGTCCCTGCTGTCCAAGGTCGAGTGCGGCCAGCGGCCCGCCTCGCCATCGCTCATCGCGGCCTGCGCACGCGCGCTCAGCGTGACCACCTCGGATCTGCTCGGCCAGCCCTACCTCCAGGAACTTCGGCGCGAGCGGCTCGACGAGGTCATACAGCCCATCCGGGTCAGCATGGAGAACTGGGACATCCCCCTCGATTGGCAAGTGCCTGCCCGTCCGGTCGCGCTCATCCGTGCCGACATGGAGAAGGTCCTGGTACGGCGGCGGCAAGCCGAGTATCTGCCGATGGCCGTCGACCTCCCGGCGCTCATCGACGAATGCGTGCAGGCCATCCACACCACCGGCGGCGAGGAGCGGCGGCAGGCCCACGAATGCCTGGCATGGGCGTTCCGGTGCGTCTTCACGCTGGCCTGGTCCTTCGGATATGTGGACCTGGCCACCGTTGCCCTGCAACGCCTGGACTGGGCGGCGCCTCGTGCCGACGAACCGGGCCTTTCCGCCATGTACGGCTACCTGCGTGCCCAGACCACTCTCTCCTCCAGCCGATACGACCTGGGCATGCGGGTCGTGGACAGCACTCTCCGGGACCTGGAAGGCCAGGACGCACGGAGCCCGCACGGCCTCGCCGCGATGGCCGGTGTCCTGCAGCTGCGGGCGGCTGTGATCGCGGGCCGGATGAAGGACCCGGATCAGGTCGAGGCCCGTGTGACCGAGGCCCGCGAACTGGCCCGACGAACCGGCGAGACCGCGGCCTACGGCGTGGGCTGGGGCCCGACGAACGTCGGCGTTCACGCCGTCGCGATCGCCTGCGACCTGGAGGAGTACGACCAGGCCGTCCAACTGGCGGACGGCGTGCGGTTCCCCAAGCGCTGGGACCGGTCTCGGGCAGGCCATCACTGGCTGGACCTGGGCAGGGCAAACGCATGGACCGGGAATTCGGCGCAGGCACTCAACTGCCTCCAGAAGGCGCGCCGGACGGCGCCGCAGCAGACGCGCTACCACCCCACGACCCGCGAGACGGTCATCGCCCTGCGGTCGCGTGAACGGTCACGCGGCAGCGAGCTCTCCGAGTTCGCGAACTGGATCGGCCTGTAGCACGGACAGTAACCGACAAGTTGCACAGCGGAGTGCAACTTGACGCCGTGCCAGCCCGGCACGATGTGACGGTCAGCACACAGACCGTGCACGGAGCCGACCATGACGACCAAACCCCTGCCGTGGACACCGCCGAACGCCGAGGACATCGAGCCCTTACCGGTGGGCGAATGGTGGGACGCCATCTCCGCGCCCACCCCCGTCGCGGACCGCGCCCTGGAGCTGCTCGGCGACCGATCCGGCGCCGTCATCCAGGACGGCGCCTACGGCAAGACCTACTGGCTGATCGGCATCGACACCGCCCGCGGCTGGCGCATGCGCCAGATCCGCGTCCTCACCGCACGCGCCGACGAAACCACCCTCCTCGGCGTACCGCCCGCCTCCTGGGGGCCCGAGCAGCAGACGCACTGGCGGATCCCCCTGGGCCCGAACCGGTATCTGACCGACCCCCAACACCTGGCCCGCGCCCTGCGCCAGGCCGTTGACGACGTCCTCGGCCCGGCACCGGACGGCCGACAGCTCTGCTACCGCTGCCAACTGCCCACCGACGAACCCGTCCCCGTCGCCATCGAACACACCGGCAGCGTCGCCGGCGCGACCACCTATGCCTGCCCCACCCACGCCCGGGACTACCCGCGCGACGCCATGACCCAGGCCGCCGCCATGCGCCGAGCCCTCGACCGGGGCAGGGCCCGATGACGGCCCCCGAGCAGAGCGCCGAAGAGACCAAGGATCCGTTCGCCGACGAGGCATGGCGTGCGGCGATCGAACACGCGGCGGGCTGCCTGTCCTGCCGGACACCCGGCGCTCAATGCGAGACCGGGGAGCGGCTACTGCGCGCCTACGAGGAGGCCACGCGGCAGGCCCGGTCGGAGGAAGCCATGTGAGGCACCACCGTCGCGCCGTGCCCCGTCACCACAACCGATTGGAGAAGACCTTGGCAACAGCTCTGAACCGCGATGCGTTCCCCCTCACCCCGCCCGGAGGCCGTACGCCCTACAGCACGGAGGCGTCGTCCGGCCCGCAGACCCGGCCGTGGGCGCTGCGGTTCGCCCGCGTCCCCGACTCAACCCAGGCTGCCCGCGTGCCGGCGCATGTCTACGACCACGACCGCCAGGTCAACGTGTCCGACGACGGCGGCCTACTGACGTGCATGGCGAACACCCACACGCCGACCGTGCCGGACGGCTCGACGACGAACCCACCGCCGCTGGACGAGGGGCCGAAGGACTGATGCCGGGGCCCGTCCTGATCGTCGCAGCGTCCGACGACTGGCCCACAGACCGGGTCGTCGTCGCATTGGAGAGCCGCGGAATCGAGGTGTTCCGCATGGACACCGCCGACTTCCCGCAGCGGCTCATCCTGGCCGGACGGATCGACCAGGCATCTGGGTGGACGGGCGAGCTCGCCACCGAGCAGCGGACGGTGGACCTGTCCCGGGTCGGCGCGGTGTACTACCGCGCCCCCGGGGCGTTCCGTCTCCCGGAAGGGATGTCCGGACCGGAGTGGAGATTTGCCGCCGCTCAGGCCCGCGCGGGCGTCGGCGGTGTGCTGTCCGCGCTGGAGTGCCGGTGGGTGAACCACCCGACCGCCATGGCACGCGCCGAGTACAAGCCCGTGCAACTGGCCGCCGCGCGCGCGTGCGGGCTGATCATCCCGCCCACCCTCATCACGAATCGTCCCGAGGACGTACTGGCCTTCGCCAACGAGACCGGCGGGCAGATCGTGTGCAAGCCGGTCGCCTCCCCTGTGCTCATCGAGGACGGCCGGCTCAAGTCCGTGTATACGCAGCGCCTGCGTCCGGAGGATCTCACCGACCTTCGAGGGATCGACACCACCGCGCACCTGTTCCAGAGGTGGGTCAGCAAGGCATACGAGGTGCGTCTCACGGTGGTCGGCGAGCGGATGTTCGCCGCCGCCATCCATGCTGGCAGCGAAGCCGCACATGAGGACTGGCGCAGCGATTACGGGTGCCTGACCTACACCAGGACCTCGGTGCCCGAACCCGTCGGCGCTGGTATGCGGCGCCTGATGCAGCGGCTGCGACTGCGCTACGGCGCGGCAGACTTCATCGTGGGCCCCGCCGGGCGGTGGACGTTCCTCGAGGTCAACCCGTGTGGCCAATGGGACTGGATCCAAGGCGCGACCGGCCTGCCGATCGCCGAAGCGATTGCCGACGACCTTCATGGAGTCACCTGATGGACTGGAAGCCCTACGCGGCCGCGCTCGCGGCCAAGACCGCGCACCCGGGATCGGGCTGGTGGGCCCCGATCAGGGAGACACCCCGGCACCTGCTGGTCGAGCGCTGGTTCACTCCCGGCCCGCACGGATGGACCGCCGTCGATGGCCCGTCCGACGAGGAGGTATGGGCGACGGCTGCCTACTCGGACACCACACTGGTCACGCGCATCGGGGCCGTGCACGCCGACCATGCTGAGCCCGGCCAGACCGTCACCGGGCTTCCCACCTCATCCTCCACGCTGCCGGGCCTGGTCGTCACGATGCTGCGGCACGGCCGTCTCACCCCCGGCGTGCGGCTGCTGGATCTGGCCACCGGCTCCGGCTACAGCGCCGCCCTGGCATGTCACCGGCTCGGCGACGGCCTCGTGACGACGCTGGACGTCGACCCGTACCTGACACAGGCCGCGGCCGAACGACTCGCACGGACCGGCTGGCACCCCAAGGTCATCACCGCCGACGCCGACCGTGAACTGCCCGGCACCTACGACCGGATCGTGTCCATGGTGTCCATGCCCCGCGTCCCCGCCCAGTGGCTGACCGCCCTGGCCCCCGGCGGACGCCTCGTCACAACCATCACGGGCACCGGCCTGATCATCACCGCCGACAAGACCGACGACGGCGGCGCGACCGGACGCGTCGAGTGGGACAGGGCATCGTTCATGGCCACCCGCGCCGGCGACGACTACCCGCCCGCACTGAACGGTCTGTTCGCCACAGCCAGCACGGACGAAGGGACGGTCACCGTGTCGCCGTTCCCCGTCCTCGACGTCATGCAGGCGTGGGAAGTCTGGTCGATGCTCTCGCTGACCGCCCCCGGTATCGAGCACCGCACAGGCACCGGAGACGACGGCAGCCGCATGACGTGGATGCTGCACGCTGACGGCTCCTGGGCCCGCGCCCACACCGGGGCGGACGAGCGCACCGCGACGGTCCACCAGGGCGGCCCGCGCCGCCTGTACGACCTGCTCGACCAGATCCGTTGGCGGTGGCTGGAGCACGGTGAACTCCCGGTGTACGGAGCGAAGGTCACCATCACCCCTGACGGCGAGACCACACTGTCGCGCGGGGGCTGGGCGACAACGCTGTGAGCCCGGCGGCCGGTTCCCGGCCACGGTGCCGACCCGGCACTCTGGGCGGAACCAACGAGGAGGGCAACATCCCGCATGGACGACGAACCTCTTGAGGAGTGGGCAGCACGCCGCGACCGACGTCGCCCCACGCGCGGGGAGCGGCGGATCACCCCACTCGGCGACCAGCCGGAGCGGGGTTCCCACGTCAACCCTGACGCTCCTCGCGGCATCCAGGAGTGGGACGGGCAGCAGTGGGCCCCGGCCGGGGTCGCCGAGGACTTCACGGCTGCCGCCGGCCAGATCGGCGACGACGCGGTGTCGCGGGCCGAGCGGGTTTCCCTCCCGGCGTTCGACAAGCTGCCGCCACTACCCGAACCATGGCGGCCGACCGAACGGTTCCACCGGCCCTGACGCACACTCATGTCCAAAGCGCTGGAAACAGGCAGCAAAAGAGGGGGCGGCACCTCCGCACAAGGTGCCGCCCCCTTTGAGATCCGGAGCCGATGCCGGGGGTGAGGGTGGGTGTTCCCGGCGCCGACTCCGGTGGACTTACCGGCCGTTGGCCGCCGCCCGGCCGGCCTCCAGGCGGGCCACGGGGATGCGGAACGGGGAGCAGGAGACGTAGTCCAGGCCCACCTCGTGGAAGAAGTGGACGGACTCCGGGTCGCCGCCGTGCTCACCGCAGACGCCCAGCTTGAGATCGGGGCGGGTGGCGCGGCCGGCCTGGGCGGCGTCGCGGACGAGGGAGCCGACGCCGTCCTTGTCGATGGTCTCGAACGGGCTGACGCCGAAGATGCCCTTCTCCAGGTAGGCGGTGAAGAAGCTGGCCTCGACGTCATCCCGGGAGAAGCCCCAGACGGTCTGGGTGAGATCGTTGGTGCCGAAGGAGAAGAAGTCGGCGGATTCGGCGATCTGAGCGGCGGTCAGCGCGGCGCGCGGCAGCTCGATCATGGTGCCGAGGGTGAGCTTGAGGTCCACGCCCCGGGCCTGCTCGACCTCCGCGATGACCCGCTCGGCCTCCTCGCGGACGATCTCCAGCTCCTGGACCGTGCCGACCAGCGGAATCATGATCTCGGCGCGGGGGTCGCCCT
Organism: Streptomyces sp. MK37H; assembly: GCF_018035285.1. Classification (NCBI taxonomy): domain Bacteria; kingdom Bacillati; phylum Actinomycetota; class Actinomycetes; order Kitasatosporales; family Streptomycetaceae; genus Streptomyces; species Streptomyces sp. MK37H. Next base: position 14,710 of record NZ_JAAAYH010000106.1, read on the forward strand.
TGGCGGCCCGGCGCGCGGCGGCGGCCTCGGCGATGGCCCGTACCTGCATGGCGAACAGACCGGGAATGACGAGTCCGAGGCGTACGCCGCGCAGGCCCAGCATCGGGTTCTGCTCATGGAGCCGGTGCACGGCCTGGAGCAGCCGCAGGTCGTTCTCGTTGTGGTCCTTGCGGGACTCGGCGAGCGCGACGCGCACCGACAGCTCGGTGATGTCGGGCAGGAACTCGTGCAGTGGCGGATCGAGCAGCCGGACGGTGACGGGCAGCCCGTCCATCGCCTCGAAGAGCTCGACGAAGTCGCTCTTCTGCAGCGGCAGCAGCTCACCGAGCGCGGCGTCGCGCTCCTCTTCGGTGTGGGCGAGGATCAGCCGCTCGACCATCTCGCGGCGCTCGCCGAGGAACATGTGCTCGGTGCGGCACAGGCCGATGCCCTGGGCACCGAACCGGCGGGCGCGGGCGGCGTCCTCGGCGTTGTCCGCGTTGGCCCTCACCCGCAGACGGCGTACTCGGTCCGCGTACGCCATGATCCGGTGCACCGCGCCCACCAGTTCGTCGGCCTCGTCGGCGCCCGCGTGCATCCGGCCCTCGAAGTACTCCACGACCGGCGAGGGCACAACCGGGACCTCGCCGAGGTAGACCTTGCCGGAGGAGCCGTCGATCGAGACGACGTCGCCCTCCTCGATCACGATCTCGTCCTTGCCGTCCCGGCCGGGCACCGTCATCCGGCGCCGCTTGGTGTCGACTTCGAGCTCCTCGGCGCCGCACACACAGGTCTTGCCCATGCCGCGGGCGACGACGGCGGCGTGTGAGGTCTTGCCGCCGCGCGAGGTCAGAATGCCCTCCGCGGCGATCATGCCGTCGAGGTCGTCGGGGTTGGTCTCGCGGCGGATGAGGATGACCTTCTCGCCCGAGCGCGACCATTTGACGGCGGTGTACGAGTCGAAGACGGCCTTGCCGACGGCGGCGCCCGGGGACGCGGCGATGCCCCGGCCGATCTTCTGGACGGTGTCGCCGGAGGCGACCTCGTCGTCGAAGCGCGGGAACATCAGCTGCGCGAGCTGCGCCCCGTTGACCCGGCGCAGCGCCTCGGCCTCGTCGATCAGCCCCTGGTCGACCAGCTGGGTGGCGATCCGGAAGGCGGCCCCCGCGGTGCGCTTGCCGACGCGGGTCTGCAGCATCCACAGCTTGCCGCGCTCGATGGTGAACTCGATGTCGCACAGGTCCTTGTAGTGCGTCTCGAGGGTTTCCATGATCTGCATCAGCTGGTCGTAGGACCGCTGGTCGATCTGCTCGAGGTCCGCGAGGGGCACCGTGTTGCGGATGCCCGCGACCACGTCCTCGCCCTGGGCGTTCTGCAGGTAGTCGCCGTAGACGCCCTGGTGGCCGCTGGCCGGGTCACGGGTGAAGGCGACGCCGGTGCCCGAGTCGGGGCCGAGGTTGCCGAAGACCATGGAGCAGATGTTGACCGCGGTGCCGAGGTCGTGGGGGATGCGCTCCTGGCGGCGGTAGAGCTTGGCGCGGTCGCCGTTCCAGGAGTCGAACACGGCTCGTACGGCGAGGTCCATCTGCTCGCGCGGCTCCTGCGGGAAGCCCCGGCCGGTCTCCTTGGCGACGATCTCCTTGAACTCGCCGACCAGCTTCTTGAGGTCGGCGGCGTCGAGGTCCACGTCGACGGTGACGCCCTTGGCGTGCTTGGCCTGCTCGATGGCCTCCTCGAAGAGGTCGCCGTCCACGCCGAGCACGGTCTTGCCGAACATCTGGATGAGGCGCCGGTAGGAGTCCCAGGCGAACCGGTCGTCACCCGCCTGCGCGGCAAGCCCGGCCACGGACTGGTCCGAGAGGCCGATGTTGAGGACGGTGTCCATCATCCCGGGCATCGAGAACTTGGCGCCGGACCGTACGGATACGAGGAGGGGATCGTCCGCCTGGCCGAGCTTCTTGCCCATCTTCGCTTCGAGGGCGTCGAGGTGCGCACTCACCTCGTCGCGCAGGGCCGGGGGCTCCGCACCGCTGTCCAGGTAGACCTTGCAGGCCTCGGTGGTGATGGTGAAGCCCGGTGGCACGGGGAGACCGAGATTGGTCATCTCGGCGAGATTGGCTCCCTTCCCGCCGAGCAGGTCCTTGAGATCCTTGTTGCCCTCGGTGAAGTCGTAAACGAACTTCTGCTGATCTTGTGTTTCCGGCACGGGACTCGATCTCCTCGGCTCGGCTGCCCTGACGGCGGGGAGCGTACCCAGATCAAAGGCCCCTGAGCAGGTCCACTCCACCGTCATACGGCTGTAACCACCCGCCTGCCACGTGTTCGAAAGTGCGGCGCCCGAACGAGGCTCTTACGAGTTGCCTTCAAGCCTCGAACAAACACCCACCCTCCGCCCGTAGTGGACGCTTGGAATTTCACTATACGTAACCGATGGTTCGAGGTGTCGAACATCAAGTTGGTGGCACTGAGTGCCACGCATTGGAGAGGTGAGCACAGCGGGAAGCCTCCGGTTCACTCCTCAGTCGCCGCTCATCTGAGCGAAGGCCCGATCAGAGTGGCGAGAATCACGCCTCGCCACGGCCCATTGTCTCGCCTTTTGGATACAACGAGAGGGGTCGCGCTCAGATGAGCGACACGCCGAGAAGGGTGGCCGACCACCTCTGCGGATGCCGAGCGGCAACTCCTCCGCGGTCTCCTGATACGGCCCCTCTCCGCATCAGGGGGCCGGGGCCCGCCGTCCTCAGCGAACGAATCGCGCCATATTTCAGGACTGGTCGTCCCCGGGCTCCCGCAATCCGGCGAGGGCCTCGCGGGTCTTCACGGTGCAGTTGTGCTCGTCGCCCAGGACGCGCTCGCAGATCTCGAGCACGGCCCGCCATTCGGCCTCCGCCTCGTCGAGGCGGCCGAGGCCCTTGAGGGTGATGCCGAGGTTGTGGCGGGTCCAGAGGGTGTTGACGTGCTCCGGCCCCAGGACGCGCTGCCGGGCCGTGAGCGTTTCCCGGATCTCCGTCTCGGCCTCGGCGAACCGGCCCAGCTTGTTGAGCACATTGCCCAGGCTGTGCCGGGCGCCCAACGTCTCCTTGGCCTCGGCGCCCAGAACCCGGACGCGCCCCTCGACCACCTGGCGGAACAAGAGCTCGGACTCCTCGTAACGCTTCTGGTCGCGCAGCAGGTGGGCCAGTTGGAGCTGCGTCCTCAGCGCGCTCGGATCGTCCCGCCCCCTCACTCGGGCCTCCGCCTCCATGGTCACGCGATATTCCTCCTCGGCCTCTTCCACGCGCCCGAGGTCCATCAGGATCCCGGCACGGTAGTAGCGCGTCGCCAGCGTCGGCAGGGCATCCGTTCCGAGCACGCGGATCCGGCCCTGAAGCACTTGAGTGAACTCCTCCAGCGCCTCCTCGTGCCGCCCGGCCATCCCCATGCTGCTGGCCAGATACCGCCGGGTGGTGAGGGTGCTGTCATGCTCCGCCCCCAGAACGGCGGTCTGCCGCTCCGCAAGCTCGCGGTAGGCCGCCTGCGCTTCGTCGTACCGCCGCTGATCGTCAAGGAGCGCCGCTCGTAGACGCAGTGCGGTGAACGTTTCCTCGTGCCACTCCCCGATGGCGGCGACCGACTCCTCCACCAGCGTGTCGAGCTCGGCCTCCGCCTCGGAATACCGGCCCAGGGCGCGCAGCCGGTGAATGCGGTTGCGACGCGCACGGCGGATCCGCCAGTTCCACGGCTTCAGGCTCGCGGAGGTCCGCTCGACCAACTCCCGCCACAGCGCCTCGGCCTCTTCGTTGCGCTGCCTGGTGTCCAGGATCTCGCCGAGGCCGTACTCCGCCGTCAGCAGCGCGTTGTCCACGTCCGACTCCGCCGAGCGGCACTCCTCGACCGCCGACCTCACCTCGGCCTCGGCCTCGTCGTACAGCCCGAGCGTGCGCAGCGCGGCAGCCAGCCAGACCCGTGCGGTCACGGTAGCGACGTGCGTGGGGCCGTCCAGCTCCCGCCAGCCGGCGGCCACGCTCCCGAACTCCCGCGCGGCCTCCTCCACGCGCGCGAGGTCCAGCAACACACGCCCGTGTACCTGACGCTTGGCCAGGAGGTGTGACCGATGATCGGTGCCTTCCCGCCGCTCCCACGCCTCGAGCAGCGTGTGGCACTCCTCCGCCGCCGCCTCCAGCCGCCCGGCGTCGTACAGCAGGTCCACGAGGTAGTCACGGGCGAAGAGCGTGTAGTCGTGCTCCTCGCCGTGCACCCGCGCCGAGACCGCGACCACCGCCCGCAGTTCGCGCTCCGCCTCGTCGTGCTCCCCGAGCTTGTTCAGGGTGAGCGCCAAATGCCCACGGAGATTCCGGGATTCGAGATCATCGGCAGACCTCAGCCACGCGATCTGCTCCCGCGCCGCCTCCTTCAGCTCATCGGCGTAGGCCCGCCATCCGGCCTCGACCAGCTGATAGGCCAGGTTGGGTAGAAGCCGCACACCCCACCAGCCGGATTCCTCGTTCCGCTCATCGGCGTTGTCCAGCACCTGGTCGACCTGATAGCTCACCGACCTCGGCAACCGGTCATCCGCCGCGATCCGCCGCACCAGCGCGATCATCAGCGGCTGGACCCGCTCAGAGGCGTAGGACCGGGGCGGGACATCGCTCGGCGGGAACGGGGGGGCCTCGGGCGGCTGCTGCACGGCCTCCTCCCGCTCCGGCGGCTCCTCCTCCGCCGCGTCCTCCAGCAGCCCCAGCCGCGACAGCAGCTCCGGTGACGCCGCCGCGAACGGAAGGGCCTCCTCGGCGACGCGGGAGTCCCCATGGTCGCCCGAGAGCCGGGCGCGGAACTCGGGGCCGCTGCCCTGGCGGTGCAGCAGGAACTCGGTGACCTGCGCCGCCGTCTCCAGCGCGTCCGACGTCCGGACCGCGTCCAGCAGCAGATCCGCGACGCCGGGGTGGAACTCGTACTCCTCCGCGCTCCCCTCCCGCCTGCGCAGCAGCCCGCCCAGGAACACCTCGGCCAGCTGCGCCGGGTGGAAGCGCTCCCCACGGCCCGCGCCCGCCTGGTGGATCAGCCGCATCACCGGCAGCGTCAGCGGATGGACCGTGGCCAGCGCCCCGGCCAGGCGCTGGGCCTCGGGCGAGGCGGCACCCCGGAAGCGGCGCAGCCGCTCCTCGGCCGTCGGCTCGGGGACATGGGCCGTGGCCCGCGCGGCCACCGGCTTCTCGGCACCGTCCAGCAGCATCACCGGCAGCGGCTCTCCGCCGCCACCCGTACCGGTGAGCGCCGCCCAGGTGCCCAGCTCGCCCTCGGCCAGCTCCAGCACGGGCACCGGTGTCGTGCCGTCGTACAACACCAGGCCGCGCGGCAGCACCGGATGGCGCACCGACAGCGCGCGGCCCGGCGCGCCCTCGCGGCCGCCCGCGTCGACCAGCAGCCGCTGGGTGGGCATACCGCGCTCCGGCCACATCCGCGCGGGCAGCGGCTGGAGCACCGCCACCGGCGAGTGGCGGGCCCAGCGGCGCAGCAGGCGCGGAATCGCGCCGCCGCGCCACCCCGGGCCCACCCCGTCCGAGAGGACCAGCATCACGGTGCGGCCGGAGGTGTCGGTGAGCTGGCGGGCGGTGCGGCGCGGGGCGCCGGGGGCGTACGGGCGCGCCCTGAGCACCGGTCGGTCCTCATGGGCGCTGTCCAGGCCGTAGGTCCGTACGGAACGGAAGGCGCCCTGACGCTCCAGCAGTCCGCGCACCTCGGCGGCGAGCTGCTGCCACAGCACCATCGACGGGCCGTCGTCCACGATGAGCGCGACGCTCAGCCAGCGCTCCGGGCGGGGGCGCAGCACCACGTCCGGCAGACCGGTCTCGGCGATCCACTCGGCGGTGGCGGTCTCGTCGACGCAGAAGGACGTGCGGGACGGCACGCTGCGCCGCAGCGGCCGCAGGGCGCGGGACAGCCGACGCGTCCCGGGGAGCGCCCGGACGCCCCGGACGCCGACGGCACGCGCCGGGCGGGCCGCCGCGGGGCGGGCGGCGCCGGGGGCGTAGAGCCCGGCGGGGACGAGGGGTCCTGGCTCGGGTCCGCCGGGGGTGAGTGCCCCGGGGAGCTGCCGCTGGGCGCCCTTCGCCTCGTCCTCGCCGTCGGCCGCGCCGGAGGCGGGAGCGGCGGAACGCCGGGACGGCGGCGGTTCGTCGCCGTCCCCTTCGCCCCGCGCCGGGGCGGTGGTGGCGGCGAACCACAGGACGTCGCGCAGCTCCACCTCGGAGAGCTCGACCCCCGCGTCCTCCAGCAGGGCGCACAGCCGCTCGATCATTGCGCGTCGACTTCGTTCAGCGAGCGGAACAGCTTGTCGAGGACGTCCTGGTCGACCCGCACCCCGGAGGAGCGCAGCCGGACCGCGTTGAGCAGCTGGTCGGTGGCCAGCTCCCGCTCGTTGCGCCGGGACACGAAGTCGGCGATCAGCTCCTGGGCCCGTGCGCCGACCTCCTCGCCCAGATGCATGGTGACGATTCTCCGGAGCTGCGCCTCGTCGGGCTGCTTGAGGTCGAGCCGGACGCAGCGGCGCAGAAACGCCGGGGGGAACTCGCGCTCGCCGTTGCTGGTGATGACGACGACGGGGAAGACGGAGCAGCTGACCCAGCCGCTGGTGATCCCGATCTTCTCCCGGGAGCCGGCGTACTGCACCTGGACCGTCTTCCCCTCCCCCAGGCGGGCCAGCTCCGGAATCTCGAACTCGCCCTCCTCGAAGACCGTAAGGAGGTCATTGGGCAGGTCGACATCGCCTTTGTCGAGCTCGTCCACGAGCAGCACCCGCGGTTTGGCCGCCGGGAGCAGCGCGGTGCCGAGCGCGCCGAGCCGCAGATAGTCGCCGATGTCCGGCTCGGTCCCGGCGGTCTCGTCGGCGCGCCGCTTGAGGGAGGCTTCGCGCAGCCTGCCCACCGCGTCGTACGAGTAGAGGCCCTCGGTGAGCGTGGAGCGGCTGTTGACCGGCCAGTGCAGTACCTCGCCCAGCATCAGCTCACGGGCGATGGCGTGGGCCAGGGTCGACTTGCCGGTGCCGGGGCGGCCGGTGACCAGCAGCGGGCGGTGGAGGTGCAGCGCCATGTTGACGACGTCGCGGTCCTCGTCGGAGATCAGATACGGCAGCGGCCGCTTCCTGTCCCGGCGCCGAGCGTCATCGCCGAAGCGCCGCCACGGCGGGGCGGCGGGCCAGGTCTCCACCTTGTGGGGCCGGGTGTCGCCGCCCTGGAAGAGCCTCCAGTCCTGTGCCATCTTCTTCGTCTCTCCTCAGGGTGCGGACAGGTCGAGTTGGTCGGGGAGCGGGCGGTGCGGATCGTCCCACAGGAGGGCGATATGCCTGCCGTGGTGGCTCTCATCGGCCTCGCTCGCCGACCGGAGTTTGCGTAGATGCTGAGGCAGGGACCGCAGCCGTTCGGTGCGGAGCAGGGTCTTCAACTCGGCCTGCGCGGCGGCTCCCTCCGCCTCGCCATGCCAGATGAGGACGGGCACTCCGCCGAACAGACAGGCGTTGAAGACCTCCGCACGAGCCCGCACCGGGGAAGTCATCACCACGCCCGGAACGTCCTCCCGACCCTGGAGGTCGCCATTGACCTGCTTGAACGTGTCATAGTGCGCGGGCAGCCAGTGCAGATCCTCGACACCGGCCGTAGCGGCCTTCTCCCAGCGCCGCTCCCACAGATGCCGCTGGTGCTCCCGGAGTTCGGTGCAGCGCACGACGACCGGATAGTCCGTGCCGAGCGAGCGCTCCAGGCGCCCCTCGGCGTCGAGCTGCCAGCGATGCACGGCCAGTTCCAGGTCGGTGGGGGTCACAAAGAACTCCACGAGCGTGTCATGGGTGCGGGCATGGTTGCTCAGGAGGTGGTCGAGGCCACGCTGTATCTCCTCCAACGAGGCGGGGGTGTCCTCCTTCACCAGGGAGTTGACGCTGTCACCACGCCGCGACCAGACCTCATAGGCGCGCCGCTGCCCGTCCTCGCTCGGTGCGTGGAGCCGTATCTGGATGCTCCCCCAGCTACCGCTGGGAGGTGCCCCCTGGTCCGTGACGGTGTCCGGGTCGGCTTGTACGCGCCGGGCGTGCTCCTGCGCTTCGCCGCGCCGTTCGTGCAGCTGGCCCTCGAGATCGATTCGCTTCGCGCACTCCAGCGACCACGCCTGCAGTTCGCCCGCGACCGCTCCCCCGCAGAGCGCGGCGAAGTGCTCCACGACGCGTAGCAGCTGCGGGAGTTGCTTCGGCGGGGGCAGCAGCAGGGCTTCGAGGTCGTCGACCAGCGCGGTCGGACCGAGGGACGAGAGGGCGATGGTGGGGTACTTCTCGCGGGCGACCTCGGCGAAGTCGCACCGCCCCCGCTGCCCCAGCCGCTCCAGCAGCCCGACCAGCTCCGCGTACTCGGCGCGGGTCAGCCACTGGTTCTGCAGGACGTGGCACGCCTTGCGGATCTCCGTGCGGACCGGGGCCTGTGCCGGGGCCCGTGCGCTCAGCTCGGCGAGAAGGGTGACGGTGCCGTGCGGGTTCTCCAGCGCCCAGTCGACCAGTTCCTCCGCCAAGGGAGGCGTCGTGGTGGGCGGGTCGGTGGTGAACTGCTCGGAGAGCCGGGCGGCGACCCTGGCCGCCGATGCCGCCGATCCGGCCGGATCCGGCCCGAGCA
>NZ_JAAAYH010000107.1:0-23277 GCF_018035285.1 Streptomyces sp. MK37H
AATGACGGAAGGCGGGCGCAGGGTGCGCCGACGGCGGGAGGTGGCCGATGTCCGGTGGGGCGAGCGGCGTGCGGGTGCGGCTCGAGCCGTGGGAGGACAGCGCGCTCTGCCTCGAGCTGCTGCGCCGCGTCAACAGCCCGGAGATGACGAGCCACCTGGGCGGACCGGAGAGCGAGGAGCAGCTCCTGGGCCGCCACCGGCGGTATGCCGAGCTGACCGGGCCGGGCGCCGGGCGGATGTTCCGGATCGTGCTGCCGGAGGGGGACGAGGGGGACCAGACGGCGGGCAGCATCGGGTACTGGGAGCGGGAGTGGCGGGGTGAGTCGGTGTACGAGACCGGCTGGGCCGTGCTGCCGCCGTTCCAGGGGCGGGGGATCGCGGCCGCGGCCGCGAGGGAGGTGGCGCGGGCGGCCGCGGCGCAGCGGACCCATCGGTATCTGCACGCGTATCCGTCCGTCGGCCACCCCGCGTCGAACGGGGTGTGCCGCAAGGCCGGGTTCACGCTGCTCGGCGAGTGCGAATTCGAGTATCCGGTGGGGACGATGATGCGGTGCAACGACTGGCGGCTGGAGCTGTGGCCGCCCTCTTAGCCGTTCAGGGCGCTCTCGGTGTCCTGGGCGCCTTCGGCGGCCGGGGTGCGGGGCTGTGCGTAGTGCACGGAGAGGCCGGTGCGGCCCGGCAGGAGGTCGGGGCGGAGCACCAGGCGCTCGTCGTAGTCCCCGCCGTTCTGACGGCGGAACGGAATCGGCTCCTCGGTCGGCAGGGCGGCCAGCCGCTTCCGCAGCTCGGCGGCATGGGTCTCGTACACCTCGGCCGGGACCCGGTCCGCGCCGTACACCACATACGGCGGCAGCACGGACATCCCGCTGTACCAGAAGGTGCCGTGGTGCAGGGGGAACAGCAGATCGCCGAGCTCGCCGTTGACACCGCGCGGCCCCATGGTGGCCTCGGGCGCCCCGGCGGTCAGCACCACCATGGCGCGCTTACCGGCCAGCTTGCCGTCCCCGTAGCGCAGGGTGCGGCCGTCCGGCCCGATGACTCCGTACGCGAAGCCCTTGACGAAGACGCGGTCGAACCAGCCCTTGAGGATGGCGGGCATGCCGTACCACCACAGCGGGAACTGCACGACGAGCGCATCGGCCCAGGCGATCTTCTCCTGCTCGACGCGGATGTCCTCGCTGAGTGTCCCCGCGTCATAGGCGCGCCGCGAGGCGGCCCCGACGATGAGGCGTTCGTCCGTGTCATGCCGGAAGTCGGCGCCGTCCACCACGGGGTTCCAGCGCATCGCGTAGAGGTCGGACAGCCGGTACTCATGGCCCGCCTCGCGCAGGGCGCGCAGCCCCTCGTCGCGCAACGCCCCGCTGAGGGAGCGCTGTTCGGGGTGGGCGAATATCCACAGCACGTTCATGCCCACCATGCTCGGAAACCGGCCCCGGGGCCGACGAGTGGCCGGATGGCCAGGATGTGCAGGGATCTGGCCAGCCTCGTGGGCCGACGGAGTCCCGTGGGTGTGCGGACCAGTCCCGTGGGTGTGCGGAGCGCGCGGATCCGGGCGGTCAGCTGCGCGCGTTGATCAGCGCCTCCACACCGTCGAGAATCCGCTCCAGGCCGAAGACGAACTCGTCGTCGGGGCCGCCCGGGGTCTCGAACTCCCCCGTCCGCAGCGCCGCCGTCACCGCCGGGAAGCGCTCGGCGTCGGTCAGCTTCTCCAGCAGCTTGGCCCAGGACGCCATCGAGGACTCGAGGCTCTGCCCCTTGCGCCGGTGGGCTGCCAGGATGTCGAAGGTCATCCGCGCCTCGTTCCGGACGAAGCCGCTGACCAGCATCAGCACGGAGACCTTTTCACCTTCGCTGAGGTTCGTGCGGCGAAGGCAGGCCAGTCCGCGCTCCATCCAGGCCACCGAGTTGGGCGTCGAGGGCGGGGCGCTGATCGGGATGTTCACCGCCCAGGGGTGACGGGCGTAGGCGGCGCGCAGCGCCCAGGCCCAGGCGGTGAACCCGGTCCGCCAGTCCTTCACCGGTTCGCCGGGCGGCGGCGGGCCGTAGGCCGCGTCCTCCATCAGTGTCAGCAGCTCGTCCTTGGCCGAGACATAGCGGTACAGGGACATCGTGGAGACGCCCAGCTCGGACGCGACCCGGCCCATGGAGACCGCGCCGAGGCCGTTCGCCGAGGCGATGCCGACGGCGGCGTCGACGATCCGGCCCAGGGTCAGCCCGGGGCGGGGCCCCTTGCCCGGGCGTTCCCGCAGTCCCCAGGCGGCCTCGATGCTCGCCGGCAGGCCGGTGCCGCTCTCCTCGGTGGCCATGGCCTCGGGACCCTCCGTACGTACGTGCGCTGATGGTGGCTCGATTGACCGCCATCCTAGAGTTGTGTATACCCTACGCAGTAGCGCGTATGGCATACGCGGAAAGGGGAGCGGGGGAATCATGGCCCATCGACCAGCCATCGAGGCCAGCGGCCTCGAGAAGTCCTACGGGGCGGTGAAGGTGCTCAGGGGCGTCGATCTATCGGTCGCGCCCGGCAGCGTCTTCGCGCTGCTCGGCCCCAACGGGGCGGGCAAGACGACGACCGTACGGATCCTGGCCACGCTGACGCCGCCGGACGCCGGGCGGGCCCGCGTCGCGGGCTTCGACGTCGTCGCCGAACGCCGCCGGGTCCGCCACGCCATCAGCCTCACCGGGCAGTACGCCGCGGTGGACGAGATGCAGACCGGCGAGGAGAACTTGCGGATGATGGGGCGGCTGACCCGGCTCGGCCGCGCCGAGGCCCGCGGCCGAGCGCGGGAATTGCTGGAGCGCTTCGACCTCACCGGCGCCGCCCGCCGCACCGTGGGCACCTACTCGGGCGGGATGCGCCGACGGCTCGACCTCGCCGCGGGCCTGGTCGGTCATCCCGAGGTGATCTTTCTCGACGAGCCGACCACCGGACTCGACCCGCGCAGCCGACAGGCCATGTGGGAGGTGGTCAAGGGGCTGGTGACGGACGGGGTGACGGTCTTCCTCACCACCCAGTACCTGGAGGAGGCCGACCAACTCGCCGATCGCGTCGCCGTGGTGGACGGCGGCCGGGTGGTGGCCGAGGGCACCCCGGCCGAACTCAAGGAGCGCGTGGCCGGGCAGCGGCTGGACCTCGTGCTCGGCGATGTCACGGCGTACGAGACGGTCGCGCGCCACCTCGGCGTACGGCTCGTCTGGAGCGACGCCGACCGGCTGACGCTGGGCGTCGCCACGGACGGCAGCGCCGCCCATGTGCGGGCCCTGCTCGACGAGATCGACCCCGAGCGGCGCGCCGTGGACCGCTTCACCGTGCACAGCGCCACGCTCGACGATGTCTTCATGGCCCTGACCGGCCATGGCGCCGGGGGCGACAGCCGTACCGGCGAGGACGGAAGCCGCGGTGCCAGGGGAGAGAGCGCCGCGGGGGAGAAGGAGACGGCCGGTGTCTGACGCGATCGTTCTGACCGGCCGCACCATCCGGCTGAGCAGGCGCAATCTCGACGCGGTGCTCACCGCCATGCTGCTTCCGATCATGCTGATGCTGGTCTTCGTCTACTTCTTCGGCGGCGCCATCCACACCGGCACCGAGTACGTCACCTATGTCGTTCCCGGGGTGATGCTGCTGTGCGCGGGCTTCGGCTCGGCCAACACGGCGGTCACCGTCACCAATGACATGGCCGGCGGCATCATCGACCGCTTCCGGTCGCTGGACATCGGCGGCACCCCGATCCTGGCGGGCCATGTGGCCGCGAGCGTGCTGCGCAACACGGTCGCGACCGCGATCGTCTTCGGGGTGGCCTTCCTCATCGGCTTCCGGCCGGCCGCCGGTCCGCTCGACTGGCTGGCCGTGGCCGGGATCCTGCTGATGTTCATCCTCGCGATCTCCTGGCTGTCGGCCTGCTTCGGCCTGATCGCCAGGTCGCCGGAGGCGGCGGGCGGATTCACCTTCTTGATGATGTTCCTGCCGTATCCCAGCAGCGCGTTCGTGCCCATCGAGACCATGCCGGGCTGGCTGCACGGGTTCGCGGAGCACCAGCCCGTCACCCCGGTCATCGAGGCCCTGCGGGGGCTGCTGCTGGACCGGCCGGTCGGCGACAGCGCCTGGCAGGCCCTGGTCTGGTGCGGCGGAATCCTGGCGGTGGCGGCCGGGCTGTCGGGCGTGCTCTTCCGCCGCCGCACCGGCTGAGTCGCTGGGCCACGTTCCCGGCGGCGCCGTCAACGGGGGTCGGCGCCGCCGGGCGGATCAGCTGCCGTACGGGTGGGTGGTGCGGGCCGTGCGCAGGGCCCGCGCCCACCAGGTGAGCTGGTCGAGCATCGCCCCGGCGGCGGTGTCCGGACCCTCGGGGTCCTTCAGTCGGCCGTCCTCTCCGAACAGCCCGCCCGCGTTGTGGAAGCTGACCGTGTCCCGGACGGTCACGGCGTGGACCTCGGCGAAGACCGGCCGCAGATGCTCGACCGCGCGCAGGCCCCCGGAGATGCCGCCGTAGGAGACGAAGCCGACCGGCTTGGCCTGCCACTGGGTGAAGTGCCAGTCGATCGCGTTCTTCAGGGGGGCGGGGTAGCTGTGGTTGTACTCGGGGGTGACCACGGTGAACGCGTCGGCCGCTGCCAGCCGGGGCGTCACGGCCTCCAGGGCCGCGACGTCCTCGGGGCCGGGCCGGTGGGTGAGGGCCGTGGGCAGCGGGGTCTCGGCCAGGTCCACGACGTCGACGGTCATATCGGAGCGGAGCGTCGCATGACCGGCGAACCAGTCCGCGACCTTCGGCCCGAAGCGGCCGTCGCGGGTGCTGCCGATGATGATGGCGAGCCGGATGGGGGAGTCGGCGTCGGTGGCGGATACGGGCGTGGTGGTTGCCGTCAGGACGGCGGTGTCTGTCGTCATGGGACGAGCCTCGGACTTAAACAAAGGTTGAAGTCAAGCTACCCTCGGCACCATGACGCAACTGACCTGGAAGACCCATGAGCTCACGGTCGGCGATCTCGCGCAGCGCAGCGGGGTGCCCGCCTCCGCGCTGCGCTTCTATGAGCGCGAGGGGCTGATCCACAGCCGCCGCACCTCCGGCAATCAGCGCCGCTACACCCGCGACACCCTCCGCCGTGTGGCCTTCGTCCGCTCCTCGCAGCGCGTCGGCATCCCGCTGGCGAGGATCCGGGAGGTCCTCGGGCTCTTCCCCGAGGACCACGTCCTCACCAAGGAGGACTGGGCCCGGATCTCGGAGTGCTGGCACGCGGACCTCAACGAGCGCATCGAACAGCTGGAGAACCTCCGCGACCACCTCACCGACTGCATCGGCTGCGGCTGTCTGTCGATCGACAAGTGCGCGCTGGCGAACCCCTACGACCGGCTGGGCGAGCAGGGCACGGGCGCGCGCCGACTGCTCAAGTCCAACTGCTGAGCACCGGGCGGTTCAGAAGCCATCGGGGCACCAGGGGCGGCGCGGGGTCCGCAGCAGCCGGTCCGCCAGCGCCGCGGCGCCCGGGCGCTCCTCGGCTATCCGGCCCAGCGAGGCGAGCCGGACCGCCGACTCGTCGCCCAGCCACAGGGTGCTCAACTCGCCGATGTCCATGGTCAGATCGGCCGGGCGGCCCGTGGTCGCACACGCCGCGCCGTCGGGGCCCGCATCCAGGAAGTAGCGGCCCCCGGCCAGCCCGGCGGCATCGCGCAGCTCGAGCACCAGCGAGCCCTCGGCCGGGTACGTACGGGTCTCCAGCAGCTGGGGCACATCGAGCGGGCGCAGCCACAGCCAGTCGGCATACGTGGTGACCTGGGCCGCGCGGGGATCGCCGAGCAGCAGCGGAAGCAGATCGTCGGGGGCGCGGCGGCCGGTGTTGACCCGGGTCACCCAGTCGGCCGAGAGCAGGAAGAGCCACAGTGCCCGCTCGGCGGCCGGGGTGACTCCGATCAGCTCGTGCACGGTGGCGGTGTTGTGCGGTCGTTTGTTGCCGTCCCAGCGGTCGTCCGCCGTATAGGCGAGCAGACCGTCCACCGAGCCGTCGGGGGAGCGGTAGAGGACATAGAACGGCTCGGTCCAGGGGCGGTTGGGGAACCGCCGCTGACCGGTGTTGATCCGCCACCAGTGGTCCGGGCGGTCGATGGCGCCGTGCTGCCGGGCGCGCAACCGCTCATGCAGGGCGGGGCCCAGCTTCCGCACCTCGTCGGCTTCGGCGAAGTCGACCCGGCCGCCGTCCACCGGAGCCGAGTGGCGCGGGTCGAGGCCCGCGCGGGGGACGTCCACCTGCCATTCGGTGATCCAGGTGGCCGGGCCGAAGCCGTACCGCCCGTAGATCGGATACTCGGCCGCGATCAGGGTGGCCACCGCCTCGCCCCGCTCCTTGGCGGCGCGCAGATCGTGCTCCATCATCCGGCTGAGCAGCCCCCGGCGGCGGTGGGTGGCCGACACCGCGACATTGCTGACCGCGTCGGCCGGGACATCCGCCCCGCCCACCGCCGTCAGCCGCTGTGCGAAGCTGCGGAAGGTGGCCACACAGCGGTCCCCGTCGAAGACCCCCTGCGTACGGGACAGGTCGATCTGCTCCCGCCGCAGCTCCACCTCCTCCTTCGGCGCCTCCGGCGGACGCAGAAAGCCGGTGTTGAGCGCGACGGTCCAGTCGGTGAGGTCGGAATCGGCGAGCGGGGTGCGGAGTTCGAGGGCCATGCGCACACGCTAAGCGTCCGTCGTCACCGGCCGCACGCCGATTTCCACAGCCCTCGGACCAGGTCTTTTCATCACACCGCACCCTGTGGACAGCTCGGCGAGCACCCCGCGAACAGCTTCCCGAGCACCCCGCGAACAGCTTTCCGTGCACCCCGCGGGCAGCCCGCCGCCGTCTACGCCAGCAGGTCGTCCACCTGCGCCTCTCCCTCGCGGTACCGGCGGGCGATCTCCGCGCTGCAGCCGTCCGCCGTGCGCTGCAGCTCCCGCCGCCGCCGCGACACCTGCTGCTCATGGCCGACGAGGCGGGCCATGGCACCGTGCAGCTCCTCGTCCGTACGGGCCCGCAGATCCGACAGGCCCACCTCGGCCAGCATCTCCTCGGCCAGCCGCTCGTACTCCGCGTCCTGCGGCGTCCCGAGCGTGACATGCCGGGCCGAGGAGCGGTGCCGTGGGGGGAGATCCGCGAGGATCTCCGGCAGCCGGTCCACCAGCGCGGCGGGCGGCTGGGCCGCGGCCGCCGCGGGCGCCGGGTCACGGCGGTGGCCCAGCTCGGCGCGGAGGATGTCGATCCGCCCCTGGAGCAGTCTGCGCACATAGCTCAGATCCGCCTCCTCGCGCTGTGCCGAGCGGCGCAGCGACCGCAGCTCCGGCAACTGCAATGCGTTCAGACCGCTCGCCGCCGCCGACGTGGATGTCACGGCCGGCGCCGTCACGGCGGCGGAGTCGGCCAGCCGCCCGCCGCGCTGGCTCGGCGGCCGTGGCGGCAGCAGGCCCTCGGTGGCCATGGGCTGGCCGGTGCCCGATGTGGTCATTGGTGTCCGTCCCCTCCAGCGATGCGTCGTTCCCGCAGTTCCTGCCCGCCTGCACCGCCTGCACGCATCGTGCCACCAGTGATGCTCCCTGTGCAGCGGCTCTCCACCCGATCGGCCCCGGATGGACGCACGGCATGATGGTCGCCATGCGTGCTGTGGTACAGAGAGTGGACGGGGCGAGCGTCGTCGTGGACGGCGAGACGGTCGGCGAGATCGTCGGCCAGGGGCTGTGCGTACTGGTCGGGGTGACACATGACGACACCCCGGAGAAGGCAGCCCAGCTCGCCCGCAAGCTGTGGTCCGTAAGGATGCTCCACGACGAGAGGTCCTGCTCGGACCTGGACGCTCCGCTGCTGGTCATCAGCCAGTTCACGCTCTACGGCGACGCCCGTAAGGGGCGCCGTCCCACCTGGAACGCGGCGGCGCCCGGCGGGGTGGCCGAACCGCTCGTCGACGAGGTGGTGGCCCAGCTGCGGAAGCTGGGCGCACACGTGGAAACGGGCCGGTTCGGAGCGGCCATGAAGGTCTCGCTCACGAACGACGGCCCGTTCACGGTGCTCGTCGAGGTCTAGCCGAACCGCGAGGTCCGGCGGACCGGCAGTGGGTTCACGGCTCCACGACCGTCTCCTGTGCGGCGGCCGTGGAGTCCGCGATCAGGTCCGCGTCCACCGGCACATTGCGCTTGACCAGCGCCAGCGCGATCGGCCCCAGCTCGTGGTGGCGGGCCGAGGAGGTGATGAACCCCAGCTGGCGGCCCTCCTCGCCCTCCGAGGCCAGCCGTATGGGCGCGCCGTGGGACGGCAGTGCCACCTCGCTGCCGTCGAGGTGGAGGAAGACCAGCCGGCGCGGTGGCTTCCCCAGGTTCTGCACCCGGGCGACGGTCTCCTGGCCGCGGTAGCAGCCCTTCTGGAGATGGACGGCGGAGCCGATCCAGCCCAGCTCGTGCGGGATGGTGCGGTGGTCGGTCTCCAGGCCGACCCGCGGCCGGTGGGCCTCGACCCGCAGCGCCTCGTACGCCAGCACCCCGATCGGCGGGCCGCTCGCCTCGGCGAAGGCCGTAAGGCGCTCACGCGGCAGGAAGAGGTCCCGGCCGTGCGGGGTCTCGCGGACGACGGCGTCCTCGGGGGCCTCGGTGATGCTGCCCGCCGGGAGGTGGACGACCGCGTAATCGTCGGTGCGGTCCGCGATGTCCACCCGGTAGAAGAACTTCATGCTCTCCAGGTAGGCGATCAGATCGCCCTGGCTGTCGGGCTCGACATGGGCCCAGGTGGTTTCGCCGTCGTCGACGAGGTAGAGCGCGTGTTCGATGTGGCCGTGGGCGGAGAGGATCAGGGCTTCGGTGGCCTGGCCCGGCGGGAGTTCGCTGACGTGCTGGGTGAGCAGCAGATGCAGCCAGCTGAGCCGGTCGGCACCGCTGACCGTGACCACTCCGCGGTGCGAGAGGTCCACGAAGCCGGTGCCGTCGGCGAGCGCACGCTGCTCGCGGAACAGGTCGCCGTAGTGGGCGGCGACGCCTTCGTCGGGGCCCTCGCCGGGGACGGCGCCGGGCAGCGACAGCAAAGGGCTCTTCATGAACTCAGCCTACGACCTGCGGGCTCGGCCCTCACCGGACCGGTTTTCGGCGTCGTCTCCACCGAGCCGTCCGGGGCCTCCACCGGCCTCTCCGGCGCGCTGCCGGGCGGAGCAGGAGGCACACCGGCCGAAGATCGCGAAGTGCTTCAGATCGGTGTCGAAGCCGAAGTCCGCCCGGAGCTGCCGGGTGAAGGCGTCGGCCACGGAGACATCGGCCTCGATCACATCCGTGCAGTCCCGGCACACCATATGGATGTGATGGTGCCGGTCGGCCAGGTGGTACGTGGGGGCGCCGTGGCCGAGATGGGCATGGCTGACCAGGCCCAGCTCCTCCAGCAGCTCCAGCGTGCGGTAGACCGTGGAGATGTTGACGCCGCTCGCGGTGCGGCGCACCTCGGTGAGGATCTCGTCCGGAGTGGCGTGCTCCAGATGATCGACGGCTTCGAGCACGAGCTGGCGCTGCGGGGTCAGACGGTAGCCGCGCTCCCGCAGATCGCTCTTCCAGTCGGTGGTCGCCACGGTGCAAGTGTAGGCGGGCCCGCGATGACCGGCCGGACGCACAGGGGGAGAACCGGACGCGGCACGCGAGAGCCTGACTCGGTGGAGAGCGGAAGGCGCGAGCCGGGGGAGCTCAGCGGAAGAAGGCGATCCCGTCGTCCGGCAGATCCTTGAGGTCCTTGGCCCACTCCCGGGGGTCCACGACCTTCTTCAGATGCGCGGACATGTACGGGCGCAGCTCGACCTCGGGGGTGGCCTTCTCGCCGACCCACATCAGATCGCTGTTGACGTAGCCGTACAGCCGCTTGCCGCCCGAGTACGGGGCCGCGTGGGCGGTGCGCGCCACGGCGTCCGTCGCCAGGTCGATCTGCGGCTTGCCCTCCGCGAGCTCGCCGTACCAGACCTCGATGATGCCCTGGTCGCGGCTCATCACGACCTCGACCTTACGGTCCTTGTCGATCCGCCAGTAGCCGGATTCGGTCTCCAGGGGGCGGACCTTCTTGCCCTCGGAGTCCAGCACCCAGGTGTGCGAGATGTACTCGATGAAGTCACGGCCGTCGTGCGTGAAGGTGGCCTCCTGGCCGAAGTTGCACTTCTCGGCACCGGGGAAGTCCGAGACGCCGGCCCCTTCCCAGTTGCCCAGGAGGAAGGCGAGCGGCACGAGGTCCGGGTGGAGGTCGGACGGAATCTGGATCATGAATTCAGGCGATCTGTCGAGAGTCGAGCCGTGGTGGCGGGGCGGGAGCGGTTCAGCGCTGGCCCTGGTACAGCTTCTTCCAGGTCAGCGCGGCGAAGCCGAGCGTGGCCACGGCGACCAGGATCATCAGGGTGGTGAAGACTGCCTCAAGCACGAGCGCGCTCCTCGGAACAGATGACGGACGGCACCGAGTCTAGTCGCCGCCGGGACGGCCGGTGGAGACAGGTGGCCGTGCGGCGCCGGGCCCGCGGTGCCGAGCCTAAGGTTGACGCATGGCGAAGAAGCTGGTGATCAAGGTGACGGCGGGCGCGGACGCTCCCGAGCGCTGCTCCCAGGCGTTCACGGTGGCGGCGGTGGCCGCGGCGAGCGGGGTCGAGGTCTCGCTCTGGCTGACCGGGGAGTCGACGTGGTTCGCGCTGCCGGGCCGGGCCGCGGAGTTCGAGCTTCCGCATGCCGCGCCGCTTCCGGATCTGATCGACGGCATCCTTACGGGCGGCGGGACGATCACGGTGTGCACACAGTGCGCCGCGCGCCGGGAGATCGAGGAGAAGGATCTGATCGAGGGCGCCCGGATCGCGGGCGCTCAGGTCTTCGTGAGCGAGATCATGCCGGACGGCGTCCAGGCACTCGTGTACTAGCCCGTGTACTCGAGGGTGTCCGACGGACCTTGACGCCTGCGGCGGGCCGCTCCCCTCCCCGCCCCTTTCCGAAACCGGGGCTGCGGGAAGGGGTGGGGACGCCCCGGCCGAGCCCTGGCCGGAGGGTGTTGCCCGTGGTCAATGCCGGTGGTTGTGCTCGTCCAGCTCCCGCCACCACCGGTCGGACTCCTCGTCCCCCGATTCGTCCCACCACCGGTCGTCCGGGCCCCGGCGATTGGCGACGATCGCCGCCAGGGGCGGGATCACCATGGCGACGATGCACATCGCGACCGCGGCGGGGACGGACCACAGGCGCACAAAGGCCCACGCCGAGATGAAGAGCGTCAGACACGCGCCCATCAGGAAGAAATATGCGTGGCGGCGTCGCGCGTACATATGTCCAGCGTACGTCCGAGGCCGCCGCGCCGACAGACGGAGGGCCGCACCCCGCCGAGGCGTCCAACCCCAGGGTGCGGCCCTCCGGCCGTGAGTCACGACGCGTCGTAGCGCGTCAGACGGCGATGGCGACCTCCGCCAGCCCGCCCTTCTGGGCGACGACGGTGCGGTCCGCGGTGCCGCCGGGAACCAGGGCGCGCAGCGTCCACGTGCCCTCCGCGGCGTAGAAGCGGAACTGCCCGGTCGCGGAGGTGGGGACCTCGGCGGTGAACTCGCCGGTGCTGTCCAGCAGCCGGACGTACCCGGCGACGGGCTCGCCGTCGCGGGTCACCGAACCCTGGATCGTGGTCTCACCGGGCTTGATCGTCGAGGCGTCGGGGCCGCCGGCCTTGGCTCCACACATGGATGTCTGTCCTTACGTTCGGGGGAGAGGGGTCAGCTGTCGGAGCCGAGCTCGACCGGCACGCCGACCAGCGAGCCGTACTCGGTCCAGGAGCCGTCGTAGTTCTTGACGTTGGTCTGGCCCAGGAGCTCGTGCAGGACGAACCAGGTGTGAGCGGAGCGCTCACCGATGCGGCAGTAGGCGATGGTGTCCTTCGACAGGTCCACGCCCGCGCCCTCGTAGATCTCCTTGAGCTCGTCGTCGGACCTGAAGGTGCCGTCGTCGTTGGCCGACTTCGACCACGGGATGTTGCGGGCGCTCGGGACGTGGCCCGGGCGCTGCGACTGCTCCTGCGGGAGGTGGGCCGGGGCGAGCAGCTTGCCGGAGAACTCGTCGGGGGAGCGCACGTCGACCAGGTTCAGCGAGCCGATGGCGTCCACGACCTCGTCGCGGAAGGCGCGGATGGCGGTGTCCTGCGGCTTGGCCTTGTACTCGGTCTGCGCGCGGGTCGGCACCTCGGCGACCAGGTCGCGGGAGTCCAGCTCCCACTTCTTGCGGCCGCCGTCGAGCAGCTTGACGTCCTGGTGGCCGTAGAGCTTGAAGTACCAGTAGGCGTACGCCGCGAACCAGTTGTTGTTGCCGCCGTAGAGGACGACCGTGTCGTCGTTGCCGATGCCCTTCTCCGACAGGAGCTTCTCGAAGCCGGCCTGGTCGACGAAGTCACGGCGCACCGGGTCCTGGAGGTCCTGCTTCCAGTCGATCCGGATGGCGTTCTTGATGTGGTTCTTGTCGTAGGCCGAGGTGTCCTCGTCCACCTCGACGATGACCGTCTTGGGGTCGTCGATACGGGCCTGGACCCAGTCGGCGTCCACCAGGACGTCACTGCGGCTCATGTTTCTCTCCTCCGGGGCAGTTGCGGCGGTACGGGCACGCTCACGACGCGGCGCCGCGCGGGGCGTGCGGCGAGCGTACGAGCGAAGGTGCGGGAAGGCCCGGCTGACGGGCCGAAGAGGGGGGTCGGTCGGTCCGTGGCGTGTGCGGACCGCGTCCCATTCAGACGGGGCGACAGAGCATGGCGGCGACGCGGCACAGGTCGACTGCCCGCCGCTTCGTGAGATCCGCCTGTCGCTTCATGGGTCCGATCGTAGGGACGGACAGGCGGGCATGTCACCGGCGTGTCGCATGATGAGACGTTATCGTCCGGAGTGTGAGATGAGAGAAGCATGGACGGCCGGGAGGCGCGGCCGGAGGGGCTCGCGGCGGGCAGGAGCGTCCATATGCGCGGACATGATCGTCTCAGTGAATGGACCAGGGGCGTGATCGGACGCCCCTGGTACTGATCGCGTCAGCCCGTCAGCTGGACGTTGTTACCCGCCACCGAGACGTCTATGCCGTCCTTGGAGGTCTCCACCTTGTCCAGCCGCATGCCGGTGGGCAGCCCCTCGATCTTCCGCTCCATGTCGGCCTTCTCGCGCACTTTGTCCTCCCACTGGGGGATGCTGCCGCCCGGGATGGACTCGGCGTGCAGTCGGATGGTGTTGCCGTTCACGATGGTGACCTGGGAGTGGGCGGTAAGGCTGAAGCCCAGCAGACTGCCGGTGATCTTGACCTTGTTGGTGCCCGACGGGTCGTACGCGACCGTGATCCCCGGACCGGCGGCCTGTGACAGGTCCGCGTAGCTGATGTGGGCCGAGCCGGTGGCGCGGTCGGCGCTGGCCGACGAGAAGTTGCCCGAGATGCGGACGTTGTGCAGTTGGGCGTCGAGCTTGGTGACCCGGACGCTGCGGCCGTCGCCCGCGTCCGTCGTCAGCCCGTCCACGCCGACGTCGACCTCGTCCAGCTCCTTGCCCACGATCTGGGTGAGGAACGGGAAGCCCTTGATCGAGACATTGGGCGTGGTGGTCAGGCCCTGAGAACTCTTGATCTTGTCGGCCGCCTTGGACTCGGCCATGTACACCGCGATGCGGTCGGCGGCCACGAAGAGGCCGCCGAGTATCACGACGACGATCAGTGTGATGCGTAGTGCGCGCATGTGCGTGGGTCCCCCAGGCTCTCGCTCAGGCCCTCGCGCCTGAGGCTGCGAGCCTATCCGGAGCGGGTGAGCGGGAGCCGGGGAGTCAGCCCAGAGCGCGGCCGATCACATAGACCACGGGGGCGGCGGCCGCGAGCGGCAGTGCCACACCGGCCGTCAGGTGGACGAAGCGCGAGGGGTAGTCGTAGCTGGCGACCCGGTGGCCGATCAGCGCGCACGCCCCGGCCGCGAACCCGAGCAGGGCGGCGGTGGACGTGCCCGTTCCGGTGAGCTGCCCGGCCCCGACCCCCGCGCCCGTGGCGGCCGCCAGCGCGACCACGACGGCGGCGGCGGTCGGCAGCGGCAGTGCCCGGACGAGTACGGCCACGGCGACGGCGGCCGCCCCCACCACCACGGCGTCCGAGGACTCGGCGACGGCGGCCAGATGGCCGGCCGCGAGCACGGCGAGGGCCGTGGCCGCCACGGCGGCCGTAAGGCCGTACAGCCGCTCGTCCGGGGAGGCGTGGCTGCGCAGCTGGAGGATGAGCACCAGCAGCAGCCAGACGCCGATGGTGCCGATGACGACCGTCGGGGCATGTGACGGCTCGGTGGCGAGCAGGCCGATGTCGGCGGCCAGACCGCCCGCGAAGGCGAGCGCGATGCCCTGCCGGGCGGGCCACATGCCGTTCAGCCGGAACCAGCCCGCCGCCGTGACCGCCTGAAGCGCCGCCACCGCGACGGCGACCGCCGGGCGGCCCAGCGGCGCGGTGGCCGCGAGCAGGGCGGCGAGCACGGAGGTCAGGGCGGCGGGGACGAACCCCGGGTGGAGGATCTGCGGACGGCCCTCGGCCTTGGCCTTCTCGGCGGCGGTGAGCGGCCGGTCCGGCTGTGGGGCCGGCGGCTCGGCGGTCGCGGTCGCGGCCTGTGCCGGAGCCGGGGCCTGCAGCGGGGCCTGAGGCGGGGCCTGAGGCGGCGCCTGGGACGGGTCGGCGGGCTGGTGGTACGGGTGCTGCTGCTGATCCCAGCCCTGGGCGTACTGCCCCTGATGCCCGTGGTGCCCATGATGGCCCTGGTGCGGCTGCTGGCCCTGTTGCCCCTGGTGGCCCTGCTGGGCGGCGGCGTAGGGATCCGCGTACGGCTGCTGCTGGTACTGCTGCTGCGGGTGCTGGTACTGCGGCGGCTGGGCCTGGGCGTACCCCTGCTGCTGCGGATACCTCGCGTACTCCTGCCAGTCGGCCGGCGGCTGCGCACCCTGGCCATTGCCGCCGTGAGCGCCGTTGCCACCGGGACCGCCATGGCCGCCATAACCGTCATGGCCACCGTAAGGATGCGCGCTCTGGTCGTATCCCCGGTAAGGAGCCTCGTACGACCCGTACGGGGGATACGGCTGCTGCGGCTGCTGGTCCTGCTGCTGATGAGGCTCGTGGGGCTGATGAGGCTCGTTGGGCTGGTGCGGCTGGTTGCTCATGAGCTCGGGGTTCACCCTCCTGCGAACGGCGGGAGCACCTCGACCGTGCCGCCCTCGGCGAGTTGGATCGTCTTGTGGTCACGGGTGCCGGCCGGGGTTCCGTCGACCAGGAACGAACAGCGCAGCAGGACCCGCGCGAACTCCGGCCGCGCGGTGTGCCGCTGCCGGGCCGCGTCGAGCGCCTCCGCCAGTGTCCACGCGGTGTACGGCTCCTCAGCGGTACCGGCCGCGGCGCGGGCCGCGGCCCAGTACCGGATGGTCCCGGCGGGCGTGCTCATCATCGCCATCGCGATCCCTTTCCCATCATCTGCCGCCTCCATGATGACGGGTGCGGGGCCGCGCCCGGGACCACACGCGGTTCGTCGAAAATACGGCCGGTTCGGGATGAGCGTCACTTAAGGTTTCCGTGTGCTGGTACGACTGATACGGGCGTATCTGAGGCCCTATACCCGAACGATCACGCTGATCGTCTTATTGCAGCTGGTGCAGACCCTCGCCACCCTCTACCTGCCCGCGCTGAACGCGGACATCATCGACAGCGGAGTGGTGAAGGGCGACACCGGCTACATCCTCCGTGTCGGCGGGTTGATGATCGCCGTCACCCTCGTCCAGATCGTGTGCGCCGCGGGAGCCGTCTACTTCAGCGCTCGCACCTCCATGGCGCTCGGCCGCGATGTGCGCGCCGCCGTCTTCGATCGGGTGCAGTCCTTCTCCGCCCGGGAGATGGGCCACTTCGGGGCGCCGTCCCTGATCACCCGCACCACCAACGACGTCCAGCAGGTGCAGATGCTGTGCCTGATGGCCTTCACGCTGATGGTCTCGGCGCCGATCATGTGTGTCGGCGGCGTGGTCATGGCGCTCAACGAGGACGTGCCGCTGTCCGGGCTGCTCCTGCTCATCGTTCCGGCCCTGGGCCTCGTGGTCACGCTTATCGCCCGCCGGATGCGGCCGCTGTTCCGCGACGTCCAGCAGCGCATCGACACCGTCAACCGGGTGCTGCGCGAGCAGATCACCGGGATCCGGGTCATCCGGGCCTTCGTCCGCGACGCCCATGAGCGCGACCGCTTCACCGCCGCCAACACCGGGCTGATGGATGTCTCGCTGCGCGCCGGGCGGCTGATGTCGCTGATGTTCCCGGCCGTGATGCTGGTGGTGAACGTCTCCAGCGTGGCCGTCGTCTGGTTCGGCGGACACCGTATCGACAGCGGCGGGATGCAGGTCGGCGCGCTGACCGCGTTCCTCAGCTATCTGATGCAGATTCTGTCATCGGTGATGATGGCCACCTTCATGTTCATGATGGTGCCGAGGGCCGAGGTGTGCGCCGAGCGCGTCCAGGAGGTGCTGGACACCGGGACCAGCGTCGTACCGCCGCTGATGCCCGTCGCGCCCGCGCCCGCCGACGCCGGACGGGGGCTGCTGGAGCTGCGCGGCGTGGGGTTCCGCTATCCCGGCGCCGACGCGCCCGTGCTGCGCGACATCTCGCTGACCGCCCGGCCCGGCCGGACCACCGCCGTCATCGGCTCCACCGGCAGCGGCAAGTCGACCCTGCTCGGGCTGGTGCCGAGGCTGTTCGACGCGACCGACGGCAGCGTCCACCTCGACGGGGTGGATGTGCGCGACCTCGACCCCGAGGTGATGACCCGGACCATAGGGCTGGTCCCGCAGAAGCCGTACCTCTTCGCCGGCACCGTCGCCTCCAACCTGCGGTACGGCGACCCCGAGGCCACCGACGAGGAGCTGTGGCGGGCCTTGGAGACCGCCCAGGCACGGGAGTTCGTGGCGGCCATGGACGGCGGACTCGACGCCCCGATCGCCCAGGGCGGGACCAATGTGTCCGGCGGGCAGCGGCAGCGGCTGGCGATCGCCCGCGCCCTGGTCCGCAGGCCGTCCGTCTACCTCTTCGACGACTCCTTCTCCGCGCTCGACTACGCCACCGACGCCCGGCTGCGGGCGGCGCTCGCGGACGAGACGGACAACGCGACGGTCGTCATCGTCGCCCAGCGGGTGTCCACCATCCGCGGCGCCGATCTGATCGTGGTGCTCGACACGGGCCGGATCGTCGGCGCAGGCACCCACGGCGAGCTGATGGCCGGCAATGAGACCTATCGCGAGATCGTGCTCTCCCAGCTCACCGAGGAGGAGGCGGCATGAGCGGCACTTCGGCGCCCCGCAGGGGTCCGGCGCCCGCCGCCGGGCCCGGCCGCTTCATGGGCGGGCAGCCCACCGAGCGGTCCATGGACTTCCGCGGCTCCAGCCGCCGGCTGCTGGCCCGGCTCCGCCCCGAGCGCGGTATCGCGCTGCTGGTGCTCGCGCTGTGCACGGTCAGCATCGGTCTTTCGGTGGTGGGTCCGAAGATCCTCGGTGAGGCCACCGACCTGATCTTCGCTGGCATCGTCGGACGGCAGCTGCCCGACGGCGTCAGCAAGGAGCGGGCCGTCCAGTGGCTGCGCGACAAGGACCAGGGCACGGTCGCCGACATGGTCGCGTCCATGGACGTCACCCCCGGACAGGGCATCGACTTCCACGCGATCGGCACCGTGCTGCTGTGGGTCACGGCGCTGTACGTGGCCGCCTCGGTCCTGGGCCTGGTCCAGGCGCGGGTGGCGACCGTCGTCGTCCAGCGCGCGGTCTTCCGGCTGCGCGAGGACGTCGAGCACAAGCTGGCGCGGCTGCCGCTGGCGTACTTCGACAAGCAGTCGCGCGGCGAGGTGCTCTCCCGCGCCACCAACGACATCGACAACATCCAGCAGACGCTCCAGCAGACCCTCAGCCAGATCATGGCCTCGCTGCTGACGATCGTGGGCGTGCTGTCGATGATGTTCTGGATCTCGCCGCTGCTGGCGCTGGTGGCGCTGATCACCGTCCCGGTCTCGGTGTGGGTGACCACGCGCATCGGCAAGCGCGCCCAGCCGCAGTTCGTCGCCCAGTGGAAGACCACGGGCAAGCTCAACGCCCATATCGAGGAGATGTACACCGGCCATGCGCTGGTGAAGGTCTTCGGGCGGGAGAAGGAGTCCGCGCAAGCGTTCCGGGAGCAGAACGACAAGCTCTATGGGGCGGGCTTCCGGGCCCAGTTCATCTCCGGGCTGATCCAGCCGTCGATGATGTTCATCGGCAACCTCAACTATGTGCTGGTGGCCGTGGTCGGCGGGCTCCGGGTGGCCTCCGGCGCGCTGTCGATCGGCGATGTCCAGGCGTTCGTGCAGTACTCCCGGCAGTTCAGCCAGCCGCTCACCCAGGTGGCCTCCATGGCCAACATGGTGCAGTCGGGCGTGGCCTCCGCCGAGCGGGTCTTCGAGTTGCTGGACGCGCCGGAGCAGAGCGCCGAGCCGGTGGACGCGCGGCGGCCGGAGGCGGTGCGCGGGCAGGTCGCGTTCGAGGAGGTCTCCTTCCGCTACCAGCCGGACACACCGCTCATCGACGGTCTTTCGCTGTCGGTGCGGCCGGGCCAGACCGTGGCCATCGTCGGGCCGACCGGCGCCGGAAAGACCACGCTGGTCAATCTGCTGATGCGGTTCTACGAGGTCAGCGGCGGGCGGATCACGCTGGACGGGGTGGACATCGCCGAGATGTCGCGGGAGGAGCTGCGCTCCCATATCGGGATGGTGCTCCAGGACACCTGGCTGTTCGGCGGGACGATCGCCGAGAACATCGCGTACGGCGCGGAGGGGGCGAGCTCCGAGAGGATCGTGGCGGCGGCGAAGGCCACCTATGTGGACCGCTTCGTACGGATGCTGCCGGACGGCTACGACACGGTGATCGACGACGAGGGCTCCAACGTGAGCGCCGGTGAGAAGCAGCTGATCAC
This sequence comes from Streptomyces sp. MK37H, assembly GCF_018035285.1. Classification (NCBI taxonomy): domain Bacteria; kingdom Bacillati; phylum Actinomycetota; class Actinomycetes; order Kitasatosporales; family Streptomycetaceae; genus Streptomyces; species Streptomyces sp. MK37H. The sequence goes on from NZ_JAAAYH010000107.1 coordinate 18,936, forward strand.
GATCGCCCGGGCGTTCCTCTCCGAGCCGTCGATCCTGGTACTGGACGAGGCCACCAGCTCGGTCGACACCCGCACCGAGGTCCTCATCCAGCGGGCGATGGCCTCGCTGCGCAGCGGCCGTACGAGCTTCGTGATCGCCCACCGGCTGTCGACCATCCGGGACGCGGACGTGATCCTGGTGATGGAGTCGGGGCGGATCGTGGAGCAGGGTCCGCACGACGCGCTCCTCGCGGCCGGGGGTGCGTACGCGCGGCTCTACGCGTCCCAGTTCGCGGAGCCGGTGGCGGAAACCGAATAGGCGACCGCTCGGCGACGGGATCAGGGGACAGGATCAGGGGACGGGATCAGGCGTGGGCCGCGGCCCAGTCGGCGATGCGGGTCAGCAGATCGGGGGAGGCGGCGGTCTCGGCGTGGCCGTAGCCCGGTTCGATCCACAGCTCCGAGGCGGACGGGTCCGCCGCCGACGCCAGCATCCGCGGATGATCCAGCGGGAAGTACGGATCCCGGTCGCCGTGCACGATCAGCAGCGGTGTCGGCGCGATCAGCGGCGCCGCGGCCACCGGGGACAGCGGATCGACGGCCCAGCCGCGGGGGTCGATCCGGGTGCGCAGCCCGTAGCGGGAGACCAGCCGTCCCGCCGGCCGGGTGACCGCCCAGTGGAGCCGCCGCATGGGCGCGGTGCCCCGGTAGTACCAGCGGGCGGGTGAGCTCACGGCGACGACGGCATCGGGCGCGGCGCCGTCGGCCGACCCGGCGAGGGCGTCGGCTGCTCCGGCGGACGCGTCGGTCACCTCCCCGGGGGTACCGAGTGCGCCGTCCGTGCGCCGCGCTGCGCGCCCCGTGCGCTCCCGCTGGTGTACGTCTTGCAACGGCTGGATTACATCGGCCTTCCCGTACAGCGCCGCCTGCCGGATCACCACAGACCCGCCCATCGAGAAGCCGACCGTGGCCACCCGCCGATGTCCGAGCCGGCGCGCCCAGCGCACCGCGGCGGCCAGGTCCAGCACCTCGCGATCGCCGACCGTGGACCGTCCGCCGGACCGCCCATGACCTCGGAACGAGAACGTGATCACGGCCGTACGCTGGTGAAACGCCGACGCCACCCGCCGCATGGCGGGGCGCTCCAGGGCGCCGGAGAAGCCGTGTCCGACCACCAGCGCGAGATGGTCGGAGGGTTCGGTGCCGGGGCCCGGGGAAGGCTCGTAGCGCGCCTCGATCGAGACCCCGTCATCGGTCAGCAGCATGGCCCGTTGCTCCCCCGCGGTGACCCTGGAAGGACAACGGGGAGCAGATTGAGCCTCTCCGGCGCATGTCATGTGGGTTATTCTGTCGTGAAGAGGATCCGGGCAACGTTGCCCCCGGGTCCTTTTGTGCTTTCAGGGCGGGGTGCGCGTTTGAGCGCGCCGTCGCTCCAAGGGCGCGGAGCGTGACCGTACGAAGTAGTAGCCGCAGACTCCCCCGGGCACGGCCTGGGAGGTGCCCCTCTCGCAAGGGACCGAGGAGGAACCGACGTAATGGGCGAGCGAAGCGTGCACAACCTTGAGAAGACGGCCGGGGCAGGTGATGGACGATGAGTTCCCTCCTGCTGCTGACCAACGCACTCCAGCCCTCGACGGAGGTGCTTCCCGCCCTCGGCCTGCTGCTGCACAGCGTGCGGGTGGCCCCCGCCGAAGGCCCCGCCCTGGTGGACACCCCGGGCGCCGATGTCATCCTGATCGACGGCCGCCGCGATCTGCCACAGGTGCGCAGCCTGTGCCAGCTGCTGCGGTCCACCGGCCCCGGCTGTCCGCTGATGCTGGTGGTGACCGAGGGCGGGCTCGCCGCCGTCACCGCCGACTGGGGCATCGACGACGTCCTGCTGGACACCGCGGGCCCGGCGGAGGTCGAGGCCCGGCTGCGGCTGGCCATGGGCCGTCAGCAGATCACCACCGACGACAGCCCGATGGAGATCCGCAACGGCGATCTGTCGGTCGACGAGGCCACCTACAGCGCCAAGCTCAAGGGGCGTGTGCTCGATCTCACATTCAAGGAGTTCGAGCTGCTGAAGTACCTCGCCCAGCACCCCGGCCGGGTCTTCACCCGGGCGCAGCTGCTCCAGGAGGTCTGGGGCTACGACTACTTCGGCGGCACCCGCACCGTGGACGTCCACGTCCGACGGCTGCGCGCCAAGCTGGGCCCGGAGCACGAGTCCCTGATCGGCACGGTGCGGAACGTGGGCTACCGCTTCGTCGCGCCGGAGAAGGTCGAGCGGGCCGCCGAGGAGGCCCGGGCCAAGGCGGCGGCGCGGGACGCCGGAGCGGGCGGCGCGGCGCGGGGCGAGCACCCCGACGGCGCGGTCGGCTCCGCGGCGAGGGCCGCTGCCGCACGACCGGCCAACAGCTAGCTGGACCCGCGTAGACTTCGCGCGTGGCCAAGGTGACGCGGGATGATGTGGCAAGGCTTGCGGGAACGTCGACCGCGGTCGTCAGTTACGTCATCAATAACGGACCCCGGCCGGTCGCCCCGGCCACGCGCGAGCGGGTGCTCGCCGCGATCAAGGAGCTCGGCTACCGGCCGGACCGGGTCGCGCAGGCGATGGCGAGCCGCCGGACCGATCTCATAGGGCTGATCGTTCCGGACGCCCGGCAGCCGTTCTTCGCGGAGATGGCGCATGCCGTCGAGCAGGCGGCCGCCGAGCGCGGAAAGATGGTGCTGGTCGGCAACTCGGACTACCTGGACGAGCGCGAGGTGCACTATCTGCGCGCCTTCCTGGGGATGCGGGTGTCCGGGCTGATCCTCATCAGCCAGGGCCCGAGCGAGAACGCGGCGGCGGAGATCGAGGCCTGGGACGCCCGGGTGGTGCTGCTGCACGAGCGGCCCGAGGCGATCGACGACGTGGCGGTGGTGCTGGACGACGTCGGCGGCGCGCAGCTCGCGGTGCGGCATCTGCTGGAGCACGGCCATGACTATGTGGCCTGCCTCGGCGGCACCGAGATAACCCCGACCGTCGGCGACCCGGTCACCGACCACGTCGAGGGCTGGCGCCGCGCGATGCGCGAGGCCGGGCGGCCGACCGACGGGCGGCTCTTCCAGGCCCCTTACAACCGCTACGACGCCTATAAGGTCGCCCTCGATCTGCTCGCCGGCCCCGACCGGCCCCCGGCCATCTTCTGCGCCACCGACGACCAGGCGTTCGGGGTGCTGCGGGCGGCGCGTGAGCTGCGGATCGATGTGCCGGGGGAGCTGGCGGTGGCCGGTTTCGACGACGTGAAGGAAGCCCACCTCACCGACCCTCCGCTGACCACGGTCGGCTCCGACCGCCCCGCCATGGCACGCGCCGCGGTCGATCTCGTCCTGGACGACGGCGTCCGCCTCTCCGGCTCCCGCCGCGAACGGGTCAAGCAGTTCCCCTCGGCCCTGGTGGTCCGCCACTCCTGCGGCTGCGCATAGCGCTTCGCGCTTCTGCCCGTCAAGGGCGGGCGTGAACGCCGATGCCGCCGGTGACCATGACGCGGTAGCCGCGGGAGTGGAGCAGTTCGGCGGTCGCCTTACCGATGCCGCCCCGGCCACGCTGTGGGACCGAACACGGCGGCTGGCCTCCCAGGAGATCCTCGAGACGGCTCTGCGCTTGTTCACCGAGCAGGGCTACGACGAGACGACCATCGCTCAGATCGCCCGGGAGGCCGGTGTCTCCCAGCGCACCCTCTTCCGCTACTTCGGCACCAAGGAGACCCTTCTCGGCGGCGACCAGGGCCGGTTCGGCCAGGTCCTGACGGACACGATCGGCGAACAGCCCGCCGAAGCCGGTGTCTGGGAGCCCCTGCGCGCGAGGGTCGCCGCCGTACTGGCCTTGCACGACAGCCGCGAACAGGCCCTGGCGCGGTTCCGCCTCCCGCACAACACCGCCTCGCTGCGCGCCGGTTGGCTCGCAAAGCGACTGTGGTTCCAGGAGGAGCTGCTGCCGCTCATCGAGGCGCGTATGGACGCTTCTGTCGGCAGTGCGGACCCGAGGGCCCGCGCGGTGATCGCGACGGCGTTCGCGTGCCTGGACGCCGCATCGATGGCGTGGGTCGACAACGACGGTAAGGGCGACATCATGGACCTGTACGACGAGTGCCTGGCCGCGGTGCGCAGCTGACCCGCGGCGACACCCTTATGTCGGGCATACCGACTTCTGGTGGGGTTCTCAGCGGGCACTCAGGGGACTCTCATACTCCGGCCGCACAGTCATAGACATGACGGACAGCACACGCCGCAGCGGCGCAGACGAGCCCTATCCCTACGCGTACGGTGGCGGTGCGGGGTATCCCGATCCGCCCGCGTATCAGCCTCAGCAGCCGGTCACCACGCCGTCCGGGGTCAC
>NZ_JAAAYH010000108.1:0-23160 GCF_018035285.1 Streptomyces sp. MK37H
CGGTCCAGACACCGGTCGAAACCGTCGGCCAGCACGGTCAGCACCTGCCGCGCGGGGAGCACATCGGCCGCCGGGTCCACGGCCAGCACACCGGGCCCGGTCAGCAGCACCAGCGCAAGCGCGAGATACCGCAACTCGCCGTCGCCGAGGCGCTCCACGGGCATCGCGCCGAGCTCCCCCTGCTCGACCAGGGCCCGCACCACCCCGTCCGCGCGCCCCTCCGTGACCAGCCCCTCGACCGGCCCGGCGCACCCCGCCCGGACCGCCGCGACCAGCGCGGCGTGCCGCGTACCGCACTCTCGGCTGGTCCGCCGCAGCACCGCCGCGAGGTTCTCGCAGCCGCCGCGCAGCCGTCCGTCCCTCGGCGGCGCCGGCGCCCGCATCCGGTCCGGCCGCGGATCGCAGGGGAAGACCGAGCGCAGCGCGATGACCACTTGCTCGGCGGCGGCGAGCGCGAGCCGCTGCCCCTCCGTCGTGCCCGCGACCCGCAGCGGCAGCAGCGAGGTCGCCAGCCGGTCGTCGGGCAGCGGGGCGCGGGTCACCGCGACCGCGCCCGCCGTGTGCCAGGCGGCCTGGACACAGCGCCGCCCAGGGTCGCGCAGCGCCGTCTCCAGCAGGGTCTCCCCCGCCCCTGTCATCCGCTCGCCCACGATGCGCAGTTCGGGCTCGGCCTGTACGGCGACATCGACCCGTACGGGCCCGACCGGGCCGTCCACGGTGCAGCCGATGCGGAAGCCGCGCCGCCCCTGCCGGTCCGGCCGCGCCCGGCGCGGGATGTACGCGGCCGGATCGCGGAACACCTCCGCGAGCCGGGCGCCGCCCGCGAGCCGTGCGAGCGCCGCGTACGCCTCCAGCACCCCGGACTTGCCGCTGCCGCTCGGACCGGAGATCAAGGTCAGCGGTCCCAGCCGAAACGCGGCACGGCGGTGGCTCTTGAAGGCCGACAGCCTCAACTCGGAGACCACGGGCCGCAGTTCGGTCCTTGCGGGCAGCAGCCCGGATGCGCTCATGCTCCGGAACATATCTCTGGCACATACCGCCGAACCGTTACTCCTTCCGTATCTTCCTACCATCGGGGGATAGCCGCGGTGGCTGATGATGACCGAGGGACAGCGGATGTTCAGCGCTCGAGGGATTGAGGACGGTACGGGGGCCCATGGCTGACAGCACGTTCTGGATCGCGGCCCTCACCGGCGGCACCGCCGTCCTGGCCAGCTGGGTCACCAGCCGCGGCAACACCCGGGCCGCCCGGATCCAGGCGGACACCGCGGCGCTCGCCCAGCGCGCGGAGCGGCTGCGCGACAGCAGGCGGCTGGGAGGTCGACGCCGTCCGGCGCACCGGCGAGGCCGGGCGCCGCGCCGTCCTCCTGGACGAGCTGGCCGAGCGCGAACGCGACGAGTACGGCAAGATGCGCCGCTGTGTGCGCGTGGTCGAGCTGGAGGGCCCGGCCGCCGCGGCCACCGCCGCGAACGCGCTGCAGAAGGCCACCGGCCCGTTCCATCGCGCCCTGGGCGCGATGCGCTCCGGCGAGCCGGAGGCGGGGCAGCGCTTTCACGCCGCGTTCAGCCCGTTCTGGCAGGCCCTCACGGACTTCGTGGACGCCGCGAAGACGGCCCTCCAGGAGGTCTAGCGGGGTGTCCTGACGAGCCGTAGTGGAGAGTCCTGACGAGGCGTAGCCGGGCGTTCTGACGAGGCGTATGGGTGTGTTGTCAGGAAGCGGACGGGCCGGCCGGGAACGCGCCCGCGAGAAGCCGCCGGACACGCCAATTTTGTCAATTACATGTCAGTCCGGCCCACTTCACGGCCCGCCCGCACCCTGGCCCCCGAAACTCGGACGGTGGCCGTCGGCCCGGGGTTCGAGGGGCACCATCAGCACGGATGCTGAGACGCGGATCGCTTCCCTAAACCCTTTGGCGGAGCCGCCCTCACCCCCCAGGCCGATTTCCACGAGGACACGTGGTGCCGCCCGAACGGCTGTCCTAGCGTGCCCTCTTACTGGAACCTTAACTCCCTAAGGAGCGTCATGTTCGGGCGAATAGGACGGTTCTCCGTCAACCGTCCATGGCTGATCGTCGCGATGTGGGTCATCGCGGCGGTCGGCCTGGCCATCCTTGCCCCACCGCTGAAGTCCAGCACCGACCAAGCCGACTTCCTGCCCTCGCACTACGAATCGGTGCGGGTGTCCAAGCTCCAGGAGCACGCGTTCCCGCAGCAGGAGAGCGCGGCCGCCATCCTGGTCTACCAGCGGCCGGACGGGGGCAAGCTCTCCGAGGCCGACAAGGCCGCCGTCATCAAGGCGACCAAGGGGTTCCAGGACAAGAAGTACAAGACCTTCAAGTCCGTGGTGACCACGCCCGAGGCCGTCTCCAAGGACGGCAAGATGGCGCTGGCCAACATCTACTCGACCAAGAAGGACCTCTACGACGAGGGCACCCAGCAGTCGATCAAGGATCTGCGCGCGGACCGCGACAAGCTGCTGAAGGGCACCTCGCTGAAGGTCGATGTGACCGGCCCCGCGGCCTCGGGGCTCGACGCCACCGAGTCCGAGGGTGACACCGACGCCATGATCATGATGGCCACCCTGGTCCTGATCATCGTGCTGCTCGGCGCCATCTTCCGCAGTCCGCTCATCGCGCTGATGCCCGTGCTGATGATCCTGGTCATGTTCATCATGGCCCAGGGTCTGATCGCCACCGCCAGCGACTGGTTCGGGCTCGAGGCCGACAGCGGAGTGTCCGCGATCCTGATCGTGGTGCTGTTCGGCGTCGGCACGGACTACATGCTGTTCCTCCTGTTCCGCTATCGCGAACACCTCCGCCAGGGCCAGGAGCCCAAGGAGGCCCTGGTCAACGCGGTCTCCCGGGTCGGCGAGACCATCGCGTCGGCGGCCGGCGCGGTCATCGTGGCGTTCCTCGCCCTGACGCTGTCGACGATGGGCAGCATGCGCGCCATGGGGCCCTCGCTGGCCATCTCCGTCGCGGTGACCCTGGTGGCGGCCCTCACCCTGGTGCCCGCGGTGTTCTCGCTGCTGGGAACGAAGGCGTTCTGGCCGTCCAAGGCGTGGAAGCAGGCGCCCCGCAACCGGCTCGCCAACGGCACCGGCTCCCTGGTCTCGCGCCGTCCCGGCCTGATCGCCACGGTGTCCGCCTGTGTGCTGGCGGCCCTCGCGGTGGGCGCGTTCGGCTTCAAGGCAGAGTTCGACACCGACAGCTCGCTGCCGAAGGACCTGGAGTCCGTCCAGGCCATGGCGGAGCTGCAGAAGAGCTTCTCGGCCGGTGAGTCCGACCCGAGCCTGGTGTACGTCCAGTCCAAGGGCGGCGCCAAGCTGGACGCCGCGGCGCTCACCGGGTTCCGGAAGAAGCTGGAGGGAGTCGAGGGCGTCGGCGAGGTCTCCCCCGCCGTGCCCAATCCCAAGGGTGACGTGGCCCAGTTCAGCGTCGTGCTGAAGTACCGGCCCGCCTCCGAGAAGGCCATCTCGCTGGTGGCCGGGGAGCTGCGGGACACCGCGCACGAATCCGCGCCGCAGGGCAGCGAGGCCCTGGTGGGCGGGACGACCGCGGTGCTGGGCGACATCGAGGACGCGGTCAACCACGACTACCGGCTGGTGTTCCCGGTCGCGGGCGTGGCCATCATGCTGATCCTCGGCCTGCTGCTGCGCAGCGTGGTGGCGCCGCTGTACCTGATGCTCGCCGTGGGCCTCGGCTTCGCCGCGACCCTGGGCTCGACGGTCTGGCTGTTCCAGGACATCAGGGGCGAGAACGGCCTGCTCTTCATGCTGCCGATCGTGGTCTACCTGTTCGTGGTGGCGATCGGCACGGACTACAACATCCTGATGGTGGCCCGATTGCGGGAGGAGGTCGGGAAGGGCAAGTCCCCGGCCGAGGCGGCCCGGCTCGCGGTGGCCCAGTCGGCGCCGACGATCGGTTCGGCCGCCATCATCCTGGCGGGCACCTTCGGTGTGCTGATGCTGGCCAGCAACACCATGCTCCAGCAGATGGGCTTCGCCGTCGCCTTCGGCATCCTGCTCACCGCGTTCATCATGGCGCTGCTGCTGGTGCCGACGGTGACCGCGATGCTCGGCTCCAAGGCGTGGTGGCCCAACCACCGCTTCGACTCCCCTCACGCCTCCGGTGCCTCCGGCCCGGGGCGGGCCGAGGAGCCCGACACCGCGGAGACCGTACGGGTGTGATCCGCGGCTTACGCGGCCGCCGAAACGCCGCGGTGGCCCTTCGCGGCATCGTCGCGGAGGGCCACCGGTGGGGGGACGGGGGCTCGGGCGGATCAGGGGCCGACCGGCCAGAACAGCTCGGCCGGGGCCCCGCCGCCATGGCCCGTCGCATGGGCGTCGAACAGGTCCCGGAAGTCCGCGTCCGGCGGCCAGAGCATGGAGTGCTGCGAGCGGTAGCACTCGATCGCCTCGTACTTGGCGGACCAGGAGGCTTCCCCCGCGGTCTCGGCCATCGGGTCCAGCAGGGCGCGGCCCTCGGGAAGCGGGGGGATGTCACTGCCCCGCAGCCCGTAGGGCAGGTCCTCCCAGCACCGCACCGGGACCTTCCCGGCCAGCGCGGTGACCACCGCGTCACGGGTGCGCCGGTGGTCGATGTGGTTACCGACCGCCGCGCTGGTCAGGACCTGCTCGGGCTGGATCCGCTCGGCCAGTTCGGCCACGGCGGCCGCGAGCAGGTCGCAGAGCCGGGGTTCGGCGGCCTCGCTGCCCTGCACCATCGGCCCGTCGACGTCGATGAGCCAGGTGCCGTCGGGCCGCCGCCGGTAGACCGCGTCGAGGAACTCGCCGTGGAGCGGGGTGGCGCCCAGCCGGGCCAGGGCCTTGCGGTCCTCCTCCCGCCGGTGCTCCATCGGCTCGGTCTCCAGGCCCCAGGTGTAGTGGAAGTACTCGGCGATGGGTGAGTACGGCAGCGGCGGGATGCCCGCGAACAGGGTGAGGACCGTGACCTCGGCGCCTGCGGAGGCCAGGTGGTGGATCCGGCTGCCGGCGGACAGCACGGCGTCGTCCAGGTGCGGGGAGACGACGAGGATGTGGGAGGGCATCAGGACAGGGACCGTTCGTCATCGGTGGTGGACGGTTCGTATCCGGCGGTGGGCTCCAGCGCCCCGGTGGTACGGGGGACCTGCTGACGGGCGCCGTCGGCGGTCTCCATCTCCCCGGTCTCGCCCTGGGCCATGGCGGCGGCGATGGCCGACGCGGAGCCGGGGCGGTTCTTCTGCACCCAGCCGGGGATGTTGCGCTGTTTGAGGGACCCCTCGGAGATGACGAGCGCGCCCGGGGGCACGTCCTCGGCGATCAGCGCGCGGGCGCCCGAGTAGACCCCGTCGCCGATGGTGACCGGTGCGATGAGCCCGTTCTGGCCGCCGATGCGGACGTTGCGGCCCACGACGCAGCGGTACTTCTTGCGGCCGTCGTAGTTGGCGAAGCCGGACAGGCCGCCGATGTTGCTCCCCTCGCCGATGTCCGCGTCACCGATGTACGACAGATGCGGGACCTTGGCCCCGGCGCCGAGCGTGGAGTTCTTGATCTCCACGAACGTGCCCACCTTGGCGCCCTTGTCGAGCCGGGTGTCGGGGCGCACATACGCGTACGGACCGACCTGCGCCGACGAGCCCAGGGCCGCCTGGTCCAGCACCGAGCTGGTGACCTCGGCACCGGCCCCGAGCCGGGACTTGAACACGGTCGAGTAGGCCCGCACCCGGGCGGCCGCGCCGAGGTCCGAGGCGGTCACGGTGGACCGCTCCACCAGCGCCCCCTCGCCCACGGCGGAGTCCCGCACCTCGGTGTCCGGGCCGATCACCGCGCCGGACGCCACCGAACTTGCGCCGAGGACACGGGAGTTGGGCAGCACCACCGCCCCGGTGGCCAGCCTGGCGCCGACGTCGATCCAGGTCGTCCCCGGGTCGGCGATGTCGACCCCGGCCGCCAGCCACCAGCGGTTGATCCGGTCGCGCAGAACGGCCCGCACCCGGGCCAGCTGGACCTGGTCGTTGGCGCCCAGGATGTCGTCCGGGTCCTCCGCGACCGTGATGCCGACGCGCAGGTCGTGCGCGGTGAAGTGGTCGAGCACGGTGGCCAGGTACTCACCGGTGGTGCGCCCGCTCGCCAGCAGGTCGTCGAAGGCGGCGCGCAGGGCGGTGGCGTCGAACGCGTAGACCCCGGCGCCCACTTCGCGCAGCCGGCCGCCGGCGGGACTTTCGCCGGGCTCGCGGCGGTCGCCCCGGTCCGGTGGCAGCAGGGCCTGGTACTCGCCCACCTCGGACCGCAGCACCAGGCTGTAGCCGACCGAGTCCGGCAGGTGGCCGGACAGCAGGGTCATGGCATTGCCCGCCTTCTCGTGCTCGGCCACCAGCCGGGCCAGGGTGTCGCCGGTGAGCAGTGGCGCGTCCCCGCAAGCGACCAGGATGGTCCCGGTGAAGTCCGGGAACCGGTGCACGGCGGCGAGCAGGGCGTGGCCGTAGCCGCCCTGGTGCTCCTGGACGGCGGTCTCCGGTGCGGGCGCGGCGTCGGCGAAATGGGCGGCGAGGTACGCCTCGACGTCCGCGCGCTGGTGTCCGGTGACCACGACCGTGCGCCGCGGCGCGAGTTCGGCCACGGCGTCGAGGACATGGCCGAGCATGGCCCGGCCGCCGACCTCGCGCAGCACCTTCTGGGGGCCGGGTCCCATGCGCTCCCCGTTCCCCGCGGCGAGCACCACGGCGGCCAGCTCCCGGGCGTGCTCCTCCCGGGCCCGCCGTTCCGGGTCGCCCCCCGGCCCGGAACGCAATCCACTTCTACTATCGAGTATCTTCTGGGAAATCATCTCAATCAGCCCCTCCTGAGGTGGATCAAGCCGCCCGGACTGCATTTCGGACAGCGTGACGCAGGTCTCAGACAAGGGCGAAGCAGACAGGCCCGCAAGGGATGCCCAGGACCCTTGGCAGGAAGCTGACTGCATGCTCGACCGCTCTGCCCGGCCTTCCTAGCATCGAATTCACCACATGACGTCAACCGGCCATCTGAGGCGTCCGGATGGCGGAAGAGGAGTTATCCGTGAGCGTCTCTCGTCCGGGCCTTCCGGAGGGAATTCCGGAGAATGCGCGACCGCTGCACATCGCGATGTTCAACATCCCGGCGGACGGTCATGTGAATCCGAATCTCGGGCTCTGCGCGGAATTGGTCAAGCGGGGCCACCGGGTCAGCTTCTCCATCGACGAGGGGCACGCCGAGGCGGTACGGGCCACCGGAGCGGAGCCGGTCCTCTACACGACGACCTTCCCGGACGCGAGCCGCGGTGAGCGGTTCCCCATCACCGATGTGGTCGCGATGTCCTCGCTCTTCCTGCGGGAGGCGGTCGCGGTGCTGCCGCAGCAGCTCGCCGCGTTCGAGGACGACCGCCCCGACCTGGTCCTCTACGACTATGCCGCGCTGTCGGCCCAGATCCTGGCCAAGCGCTGGGGCGTCCCGGCGGTGCGGCTCTCCCCGACCAGGGTGTCCAGCAACACCTACGAGCGGGACCTGGCGCCGTTCTACGCCACGGTGGCGGACGACCCGGCGTGGCTGGCCTACCGTAAGGAGTTCCAGCACTTCCTGGACGAGGGCGGGATGGACCTGACCATCGAGGAGTTCCTCTACGTCGGCTGGGCCGACCACTATGTGGTCACCATCCCGCGGGCGTTCCAGGCCGACGCGGACGAACTCGGCGACGCCTACACCTTCGTGGGCCCCGTGGTGCGCGGCCAGGACCACCGGGCTCCCTGGAAGCCGCCCACGGACGGCCGTCCGGTACTGCTGATCGCCTTCGGCTCGATCGCGCCCGAGGTGCCCGAGGTGCAGCGGATCTTCTTCGAGTGCGCGGAGGCGTTCGCCGACGGGCCGTGGCATGTGGTGATGTCGATCGGCAGGCATCTGGACCCGGCGGACTTCGGGCCGCTGCCCGCGCACATCGAGGTCATCCCCGATGTGCCGCAGCTCCAGGTGCTGGCCGAGGCGGCGGTGTTCATCACCCACGCGGGTATGGGTTCCACCATGGAGGCGATCCAGCACGGCGTTCCCATGGTGGCCGTACCCATGGGGTTCGACCAGATGGAGAACGCCCGGTTGATCGACGGGCTGGGCATCGGCGTGCGGACGCCCTTCGAAGGCGTCACCGGCGAGGAGCTGCGGGAGGCGGTGGAGCAGGTGTCCGCCGACCCCGAGGTGGCCCGGCGGCTGGCGGAGCTGCGCGCCGAGGTCCTCGCGGAGGGCGGCGCCGCCGCGGCGGCCGACGCGATCGAGGGCGTGCCGCGGCGCGCACGGGCCTGACCCGTGTCCGCATCGGGGACGGCCGCCGGGGCAGGGCCGGCGCGGGAGGTGCGCCGGGCCGCCCTGGCCGCCTTCGTCTGGGCGGTGGTCTTCACCGCGATGCACGGGTACTGGTTCGCCGGGGGCCGGTTCGGGCTCGGCGACGCGCCCGAGGTGGTGCCGGAGGCCACCAGCACCAGCGACCGGATTCAGGGCGCGGTCATCACCGGCATGTTCGCGGTGGGCATCGTGCTGCCGCTGGCGCTGACCCGGCCGTGGGGGCGGCGGCTCCCCCGGTGGGCGGCGCTGTTCTGCCTGTGGACCGGCGCCGCGCTGGTGGCGGTGCGCGGGGGCGCCGGGCTGCTGGACACGGCGCTGCGCGGCACCGGCCTGGCGCGGAACGGCCTGACCGGCCTGACGTACGAGCAGATCACCGGCGACGCGCACCCGTCGGCGTACACCATCTGGTCCGGGGTCTGTATCGACGCCTACTTCGTGCTCGGCGGGATCCTGTACGGCCTGACCGCCCTGCGGCTGGGCCGGAGGGCCCGGCCCGGGCGGCAGGTCACGGCAGAGTGACCACCAGCGCGGCGTGCGCGAGCCCCGCGCCGAACCCCGCCAGCAGGGCCAGTCCCCCCGAGGGCAGCGCCCCGCGGTCCCTGAGGGCCTCCATGGCGAGCGGGACGGACGCGGCGGAGGTGTTGCCCGCGGAGGTGATGTCGTCGGCGACCACGACATGCGGCGGCAGGTCCAGGGCCTTGGCCACCGCCTCGGTGATGCGCAGGTTCGCCTGGTGCGGAACGAAGGCGGACAGCTGGTCCGCCGTGACCCCCGCCTGTCTCAGGGCGGCGGCGGCCGTGCGCGGCACCTCCCTGATCGCCCAGCGGAACACCTCGGATCCGGCCATCCGCATGTACGGCCAGGGCCGGTCCGCGTCGCGGGCGGCGGTCCAGGGCTCCTGGTGGGCGATGAGGCCGTGCTGCGCTCCGTCCGATCCCCAGGCCACGGAGTGGATCCCGGGTTCGGCGGCCGGGCCGACCAGCACCGCGCCCGCGCCGTCCGCGAAGAGGAAGGCGGCCCCCCGGTCGTACGGGTCAACGATGTCGGTCATCCGCTCGGAGCCGATCACCAGCACCCGGCGGGAGGTGCCCGCGCGGATGAGCCCGTCCGCCACGGCGAGGGCGTAGCAGAAGCCCGCGCAGGCGACGTGCACATCGAAGGCGGCGGCGGACCGCGCGCCGAGGGCCGCGGCCACCTGGGGTGCCGCCGCCGGGGACTGGTACAGGTAGGACATCGAGGCGAGCAGCACGGTGTCCACGTCGGCGGGGGCCACGCCCGCGTCGGCCAGGGCCTTGCCCCCGGCGTGCGCGGCCATGGTGATCACCGTCTCGTCGGGCCCGGCATAGCGCCGGCTGACGATGCCCGACCGGCGCCGTATCCAGGTGTCGGAGGAGTCCAGGCGCGCGCACAGCTCCTCGTTGGGCACGGTGCGGGCGGGACGGTAGCCGCCGAGGCCCAGGATGCGCGCGCCCTCCCCGCCCTGACGTCCGGTCATGCCGGGCCTCCGCCGACCCGTACCAGGGTGCCGTCCACGTAGCTCTGGCGGCAGGTGCTCCGGCGTACCTTGCCGCTCGTGGTCTTGGGCAGGGTGCCGCGGCGGATGACGACGACGTCCTCGGCCTCGAGCCGGTGGTCGCTGCGCACCCGCTCGCGCACGGCGCTGACCAGCACGTCGTGGCCGGCCGTGCGCAGCGCCCGGCCGTCCGCCTCGATCACCACCACCAGAGCCTCCCGGTCGCCCCGGTCCACCGCGAAGGCCGCCGCGGAGGCGGGGCGCAGCGCGGGGTGGCTGCGCTCGGCGGAGTACTCCAGGTCCTGCGGGTAGTGGTTGCGGCCCTTGACCACGAGGAGGTCCTTGAGCCGTCCGGTGATGTAGAGCTCGCCGTCGCGGACGAAGCCGATGTCGCCGGTGCGCAGGTACGCCCCGGTGTCGGCGTCGTCGGCGATCCGGGCCCGGAAGGTCTCCTCGCTCTCCCGCTCACGGCCCGCATAACCGGCCGCCACGCAGGGGCCGGTGGCCCAGATCTCGCCCACCCGGTCGGGGTCGGCCGCGCGGCGGGTGGCGGGGTCCACGACGCGCACGCGGGTGTCGCCGATGGTGCGGCCGCAGCTGACCACGGGGATCGCGTCGGCGTCCGTGGTCTCCGTGACCCGTCCCTGGCCGAGGTCGGTGGGCGACAGGGTGAGGGCGCGCGGGAGTTCGCCGGGGCCGCTGCCGCTGATCTTGAGGGTGTGTTCGGCGAGTCCGTAGCCCGGCGAGACCGCCTGTGGGTCCAGGCCGTAGGGGGTGAACGCCTCGGTGAACGCCCGGATGGTGTGGAGCCGGACGGGCTCGGCGCCGTTGATGGCCGCCCGCCAGGCGGAGAGGTCGGTGCCCGGCGCGGGGCGTGCCTCTCGTACGCACAGGTCGTAGGCGAAGTTGGGGGCGGCGGCGTGGGTGCCGCCGAACCGGGAGAGGGCCTCCAGCCAGCGGGCCGGGCGGCGTACGAACGCCTCGGGGCCCATGAGGTAGGAGGGGATCCCGGCCCACAGCGGCAGGACGACGCCGAACAGCAGCCCCATGTCGTGGAAGAGCGGGAGCCAGGAGACCACGGTGCCGCCCTTGGTCGGCCACAGGGCGTCGGTCTCGGCGGCGTTGTGCCAGAAGTTGCGGTGGGTGACCATCACGCCCTTGGGCGTGCCGGTGGAGCCGGAGGTGTACTGGAGCAGCGCCACGTCGTCGAGTCCGGCGGCGGACAGGGGCTCCCCGGCCGGCGCCGTCTCGGGCCATGCGTCGGTGGCCAGCAGTTCCAGGCCGCGCAGATCGGGGGCGTCGGGGAAGTCGGCCAGCAGCCGGTCGCGGGTCTCGGCGGTGGTGAGGACCAGAGTGGTGCCCGAGTCGTCGGCCACGGAGCGCAGCCGGCGCAGCGCCTGGCCGTTCCTGGGCACCTGCACGGGCGCTCCCATGACCCCGGCGGCGGCGCATCCGAGCCAGGCGCGGACGAATTCGAGGCCGGTGGGGTACAGCAGTACGGCGCTGCGGCCGCGGCTGTCCCGGCGGCGGAGTTCGGCCGCGCGGACCAGGGCCTGGCGCAGGAGTTCCGCGTAGGTGACCCGGTCATCCGGGTCCTCGCCGTTGCGGAGATAACAGTAGGCGAGGTCGTCCGGGTTCTCGGCGGCGCGCCGGGCGAGCAGGGCCGGCAGGGACATCAGCTTTTCGGGGTCATGGCCGACAGAAGTCATGTCCATCCTTTTCAGCGGTGGATGGCTCCTGTATAGCCAGGGGCACCGGGCCCCTCAAGGCCGATATCACCATGCTGCCAATATCACGGAATACCGCTCGGTAACAATTCCTGACGGCCATTCAATGACGTATCAGTTCCGCCCGCCGCCACGTGAAATAAGGAAAAGGACTTTCAGGCCGATCACTCCGGAGATCACCAGCAGGTGATAGCCGAGCAATTGGAAGAGTCCTATTCCGGGAACGACCACCGGACCGCCGTCGATACTGAGCAGGATCACCGACATGACCCCGCTCGTGGCGGCGATGAAGGTCAGCAGGATCTCATGCACCAGCGACCTGATGTACGTACGGTCGCGGGCGTTGGCGAAGAGCCGCACCCCGACGCCGAGGCGGCCCTGCTCGAGCGCGCTGGTGACCCGGTCCAGCCGCCGCGGCAGTCTGCGCAGCAGCTCCCACGCCGCCATCACATCGGTCGGGCTGATCAGCTGGCCCAGCGGTTCGCCGCCGGCGTGGGCGAAACCCCCGCCCGCGAAGGTCCGGGCCTCCTCCACCATGACGAAGCCCGGGGCGATGAGCATCAGGGTGCCCTCGAGGGTGCCCAGGGCCCGGAAGACGGCCGCGACCTCGGGCGGGATGGTCAGCCCGTGCCGCTGGACCAGCCGGAAGAGGTCGGTGAAGATCTGCACGCTGGGGGTGGAGCCGGGGGCGAAATAGCGCGACAGGAAGCGGCCGAGCTCCCGTTGGAGCCGCTGTTCGTCGATCTCCTCGGGCCGGGTGACCACTTCCAGCAGCGCGTCGCACAGGGCGGCCGGATCCTGGCTGTTGAGCGCGAAGAGCAGGGACCGCAGACCGGAGCGGACCTGGGCGTCGACCCGGCCGACCGAGCCGAAGTCGATCACGCCGATGGCGCCGTCGTCCAGCAGCAGGATGTTCCCGGGGTGGGGGTCGGCGTGGAAGGTGCCGTCGGTCATCACCTGGTGGAACATGTTGACCATCACCTTCCTGGCCAGCGCCAGGCGTTCCTCCGCGGTGCCCTTCAGGACCGCGGCGGCCGAGCCGATGGGAGTGCCGGAGAGCCGCTCCATGACCAGCATCTGCTCGCCCGACCACTCCTCGTACACCCTCGGCAGCCGGATGCCGGTGCCCTCCGAGCGCCGGCTCCAGGCCGCGCTCACGGTGGCGAGGTTGGCCGCCTCGATGCGGAAGTCCAGCTCCTCGCGGATCGAGGTGGCGAACCCGTCGGCCAGGTCCACCACCCCCAGCGCGCGGGCCCAGCCGGCCCGCCGCTCCAGCGTCCTGGCGAACCGCAGGATGATCTGGAGGTCGCATTCGGCGACCTCCCGGACCCCCGGGCGGCGCACCTTGACCACGACCTCCTCGCCCGAGTGCAGCCGGGCCGCGTGGACCTGCGCGATGGACGCCGCCGCCAGCGGCTCGTGGTCGAAGTGGGCGAACGCCTCCTCCAGCGGCATGCCCAGCTCCCGCTCCAGGGCCTCCCCCACCACCTGCCAGGGCTCCGGGGAGACCTGGTGGTGCAGCCGCCCCAGCTCGGCGATGAACGCGGGCGGGAGCAGATCCCGGCGGGTGGACAGCACCTGGCCGAGCTTCACGAAGGTGGCGCCGCCCTCCTCCAGCGCCAGCCGCAGCGGCCTGGCCATCCGGCTGGACCCTGGCCCCCGGCCCACGGTGGGGACCGCGCCGTACCGGCCGGGGCGCAGCCCGTGCCGCATCGCGATGGACACGATGTGCCAGTAGCGGCGGGTGCGGGCCACCCGGGACCGCACCGACCGCACCCAGCCGCGCGGCCCGCCCAACGTGCCGCTGGGCGCGACCACTTCGAGGACGGCCAGGAAGCCGGTGGTCACCACCAGCGTGGAGCCGAACTGCACCCCGGTGAGGATGCCGCGCTGCTCCGGCCGCTGCATCAGCAGGCTGAAGACGGCCAGGCCGACCACGCTGACCAGCCCGGCCAGCAGGGACCGCACGATCCCGATGCGCAGGCCCAGCAGCCTCCGGGCGCTGAACACGAAGGCCATGATGAACGCGCTCATCACCAGGAGGGCCAGGAGGAACTGGGCCAGCTTCATCACTGCGCGGGGTCCTTGGGGGTCAGCGTGCGGCGGCCCGGTGGTAGGCGCGGGCGGCCAGCGGGGCCACCACGATCAGCAGGGTGCACAGGATCGCGGTGCCCGCGGCCAGCGGATGCTGGGCCGGCAGGGCGTCGCTCACCACCGTGGAGGGGTTTCCCCACAGGTCCCGGCAGGCGCTCACCACGGAGCTGATGGGGTTCCACTCACCGATGATCTGCATCCAGCGCGGCAGCCCGTCCAGCGGTACGAAGGAGTTGGAGAGCAGCGCGAACGGCAGGACCATCAGCGAGGAGATGGTGTTCACCGCCTCCGGGCTGCGCACCACCAGGCCGATCAGCGCGCCGATCCAGCACATGGTGAAGCCGAGGAGGAGCAGCAGGCCGAAGCCCGCGGCGGTCTTCACCACGCCGTGGTGCGCCTTCCAGCCGATCAGCAGGCCGACCACCGCCATGACCAGGCAGCTGAGCGCCGTCATCGCCATGTCCGAGACGGTCCGGCCGAGCAGCACCGCGTAGCGGGACATCGGCAGCGAACGGAAGCGGTCCACCAGACCGTTCTTGAGGTCGTCCGCGACACCGGCGGCGCTGGTGCCCACCGCGGAGAACATCACCTGGGTGAAGATGCCCGCCATAATGTACTCGCGGTAGTTCCCGCCGGGCACCGACATCGCGCTGCCGAAGAGATAGCCGAAGATCAGCACCATCACGACGGGCGCGATGGTCACCCCGATCAGCTTCTCGGGCACGCGGGCGATGTGCTTCATATGACGCCCGGCCAGGATCCAAGTGTCGGTTGCCAGTTCCTTCATGCTGCCGTCTTCCCCTCGTCCTCGTCGGACTCCCCGGCGCTGCTGCGCCCGGTCAGCGCGAGGAACACGTCGTCCATGGACGGCCTGCGCATGGCGAAGTCCGTCACCTCGATTCCCTTGCCGCGCAGCGCGGTCGCCGCCTCGGCGATGGAGTCGATGCCGGAGCCCACCGGCACCGACACGCTGCGGCCCTGGTCCCCGACCACGGGCTCGCCGACCGCGACGCGCTCCAGCAGCCCGGTGACCTCCGGGACCGTGGCCGGGTCGGCGAGGCTGACCTCGAGGCGCTCCCCGCCGACCTTGCGCTTGAGCTCGTCGGGGGTGCCGTCGGCGATGAGCATGCCCTTGTCGATGACCGCGATGCGGTCGGCGAGCTGGTCCGCCTCCTCCAGGTACTGGGTGGTGAGCAGGACGGTGACGCCCGCGTCGACCTGTTCGCGGACCATGGACCACAGGGTCATCCGGCTGGTGAGGTCCAGTCCGGTGGTCGGCTCGTCCAGGAAGAGCACGCCCGGGTCGGCCAGCAGGCTGGCGGCCAGGTCCAGCCGGCGCCGCATACCGCCCGAGTAGGTCTTGGTCTCCCGGTCGGCGGCGCCGGTGAGGTCGAAGCGCTCCAGCAGTTCCTCCGCCCGCCGCTTGGCGTTCGCGCGGCCGAGGCGGTAGAGCCTGCCGATGAGGACGAGGTTCTCCCGGCCGGTCAGCCGCTCGTCCACGGCCGCGTACTGTCCGGCCAGGCCGATGCGCCGGCGGACGTCCGGGGGCGCCTTGACGATGTCGTGGCCGGCCACCATCGCCCGGCCGCCGTCGGGCGGCAGGAGGGTGGCCAGGATCCGTACGGTGGTGGTCTTCCCGGCTCCGTTCGGTCCGAGGAGGCCGAGCACGGACCCGGCGGGCACCGTGAGGTCGACGCCCTTCAGCACCTCGTTGTCGCCGTACCGTTTGCTCAGGCCCTCGGCCTCGATCGCCACGTCCATGTTCTCTCCTGGAAAGGTCGCCGGTGTGTGCGTGATCGGGGCGGCGCCGTCATCGGTCGATGCCCGCGAGACCGCGGGCGTTGCGGCGGCCGGTTCCCCGGGAGACGGCGAGCGGGTCCCAGCGCTCGTCGCGCTCGGGCAGCAGGTCCGCGTCGCCCAGCACGGCACCGTCGTGCACCTCGTGGATCAGCCGGCGGCCGACGATGGCGGAGGCGCAGGCGATGCCGCCGACGGCGACACCGGTGATGCCGCTGCCGTAGCGGGTGTTGGCGCCCACCACGTGCAGCCCCTCGACCTGGGTGCGGGTGTCGGGGCGCGCGCCGACGCCGCCCCAGTCCGCCAGGCCGAAGGGGGTGCCCCCGGTGGACAGGGTGTAGCGCTCATGGGTCAGCGGGGTGGCCGCCTCGAGGTGGGTGATGTGGTCCCGGAAGGGGCCGATCGCCCGCTCGGCGGCGGTCAGCATGGCCTCGGTGAACTCTTCCTTGCTCTTCCGGTAGGCGCCGTCGCGGCGGTAGCGGGTGCCGTCGGCGGGCCCGGTGGTCACCCCCCAGCGGTCGTACTCGGGCGGGCAGAGCGTCATCACCTGGAAGTTGCTGTGGCCCGGCGGGCACACGGTGCGCCCCCCGGGGTCCTTCTGGGAGGCGAAGGACAGGAAGAGGAAGGAGACCGGGTCGATGTCGCCCTCGGCGAGCCGCCGGTAGTAGGTGTCGATGTCGTCGTCCGCGTACCACCACAGATTGGCGTTGCGGCGCTCGGGCAGCGGCCGGTCCAGGGCGACGTACAGCGTGGCGAACGGCAGCCCCATGGCCGCCTCGCGGGTCTTGGTCACCAGCTTGGCGGGGAAGTGCTCGGCGCCCACCAGGTCGAGCACGGTGCGGCGGTAGTCGGCGTTGGAGACCACCAGCGGGGCGGAGAAGCTGCGCCCGTCGGCCAGTCCCACCCCGGTGACCTTGCCGCCGTCGACGAGGATGCGGGTCACATGCGCGCGGGTGAGCAGGGCCCCGCCGTGCGCCTCCAGGGACTCCACCAGGCCCGCGGCCAGCATCTGGCCGCCGCCCTCGGGGTAGTAGGCGCCGCGCACGTAGTGGTCGGTGACGGTCGCGTGCATCGAGACGGTCGCCTGGTCGGGCCCTATGCCGTAGTTGGGCGACTGGGCGGCCAGCACGGTCCTGGCCCGCGCCGAGAGACCACAGTGGTCGAAGAGCCTGGACAGCGGATGGCGGCCCCACTTGAGGGTGACGGGCGTGCGCACGACGAGGTCGGCGACGGTCAGCTCCTCCCCGGACAGCAGGGCCGAGCGCATCTCGGCGCCCAGGGCCTCGCAGATGTCGAGGAAGGTGTCCAGGCCCTCGGCGTCCTCCGGCAGCGTCTCCTTCAGGCGCCGCCGGTAGCGGTCCCAGCCGGCGGGCATGAACATCGAGGTGCTCGGCAGCACGATCTCGTCGAAGCCGTCCTGGTCCATCTCGCGGTAGGTGATCCGCTTGTCCAGGCCGAGGCCGCCGAGGATCGCGGGCAGCACCCCGCCGGGGCCGCAGTCGCCGAGGTAGTGGACGCCGACGTCGAACTCGTAGGCGCGGCGGCGGCGGAACACATGGCTGTTGCCGCCCGCGACGTCATGCTGCTCGAGCACCAGGACCCGCCGTCCGGTCACCGCCAGATAGGCGGCGCAGACCAGGCCGCCGATGCCGGAGCCGACGACTATCGCATCCCAATCATCGCGGTTCGTCATGCTGGGGATCCCATCTCTGTCTCAATCGCCGTAACCGTCGCAGCAATCGGGGCCGCGGTCCCGGGCCGTGACCGGAAGCTGCCACCCACACCTTTCGCCCGTACCAGGCCGTGGAGCCGGTGGGTCCGCTTCCGTTCGCTCGCCTTCGCCTGCGCCTTCATCGCAGCCGCAGCAGTGCGCAGGCGACGGCCCCGTCACGGTCCACCGAGGTGATCACCGCGACCTTGCCGGAGGCGTCCGGGGCGTCCTCGGCGGTGGCGAGGACCGCGACCACCTGGAAGGCCGCCGCGGCCGCCGAGGTGTCCCCGATTGGCTCGGGGTGCGGCACCCAGCGGGGCTCCACCGCGCCGAACAGCGCCTCCAGCACCCCCCGTTCGGCCACTCCGGCGGTCCCGGCGGGGGCGGAGGGCGAGACGGCCCACACCTCGGCCGGGGTCACCCCGGAGCGCCGCAGCGCCCGCTCCACGCACCGGGTCAGCGCGGGGGCCGGCCCGTCCGGGCCGGCCACCCCGGACTCCACCAGCACCACTTCGGCCAGGCCCGCCGCCGCGTCCGGCGCGTCGGCGGGGACCAGCCGCAGCACCGCGCAGCCCTCGCCGAGCACCACGGCGTCGGCCCGCTCGTCCTCGCCCCGGGTGTGGTGCTCCAGCCAGGCGCGGGCGGCCGAGTGCTCCTCCACCGCGCCGACCAGCACACTGCCCGCCCGGCCCGAGGTCAGCAGCCGCCGTCCGTAGTGCAGCGCCTGGAGCCCGGAGGCGCGGCCCGCGGCCACGGTGGCGTTGGGCCCGCGCAGCCCGTACCGGATGGCGCACTGCCCCGAGGCGCAGTTCATCACCGTGTTGGGGAACTGCGAGGGGTCGACGTAGAAGGGCTTCTCCTGCAGGAAGGTGTCGCGGGTGTGGTCCATGATGGACTGCGCGCTGCCGGTGTTGGTGCCGAGCACCAGCGCCACGTCGTCCCCGCCCGAGGCGGGGCCCGGATCGCCGTCCGTGACCTCCCGCAGCAGCCGGTCCACGGCCGTGACGGCCAGTCCGGTCACCCGGTCCATGGACCGGGTTCCCTTGCGTCCCAGCACCTCGCGGATGACGAAGCCCGGCACCAGGCAGGCTCGTTCACCGGGGCCCGACCACTCGGCCGGGTCGAGTTCCACCGCCGTGCTCCGCCCGGACCGCAGCCCCTCGACGAAGGCGTGGCGCCCGATCCCGTACGGCGACACCGCCGACCAGCCCGAGATCACGGGACCGCGCACCGCGGCAACCATGGCCGTCACAACCGATCCACTCCTTGGGGAATCCACGCGGGTCCCGGCGGCCGCGCCCCGGGAGCCCGCTCACAGATAGAAGACCGCGCGGTAGCCGGGCCAGCGGGCCGCCATGGCCCCGGCCGGTACCGTGCGTACGCCGGGCAGCAGACCGGACGTCGCGTCCGGGCCGTACGCCCGCAGGTCCTGCTCCTCGATCCACACACCGACCCCGGCCGCCAGCAGCACGTCCAGGCCCTCGCCCGGGGTGTTGACCTGGGTCAGCTCTCGCTTCCCCAGGCGCGGTACGGGCGTCCGGGCGGCCCGGACGGCGTAGCCGACCGCCGGGCCGCGCAGCAGGACGTCCAGGCCGCCCAGGTGGCGGTGGAACAGATAGGCGCAGTAGAGGCCGTCGGAGAACTGGGTCTCCACCGCCCCCCGGTAGGCGCGCTCCACGATGGCCAGCGCGCGCCGCTGCTCCTCCGCCACGGTCACATCACCCCCAGGTAGAGCGTCTTGTTCGCGGCGGCCACATGCTCGGCGAACCGCGCCGGGGCCCGTACCGGGACCTCCGGGATGTGGTCCACCGCGCCGCGGTCGTCGCTGCAGAAGCGGCAGGCGTACCAGCGCAGTCGGCCGGGGAAGGCGGTGAGCATCTCCCGCACCAGCAGGCTCGTGGACGGGTAGTCCACCGACCATGCGGCGAGGTTGCGGGGTTTGCTGTCGCCCAGCCCCCGCTGGGTGAGCATGGTGGCGTAGCCGCACGCCCAGATCTGCACCGTGGCCCCGTCCTCCAGCATGGCCTGCGCCAGCCGCAGCACGCTGGTGAGCAGGTCGTTCTCGTACGGCGCGCCCATGACCGTCAGCAGCACGTCCGAGCGGGGAACCGTCGTGGTCCTGGCCATCTCAGTGCCACACCACCCGGACGCCGGGGGCGAGCACGCGGGCGGATACCTCCGGCATGCCCACCACCCGTGCCTCGGGGATCAGCCGGTCCGCGGGCAGGCCGCGCTGGGCGAGGGAGAAGTCGTCCACCCACACCTCGCCGCCGGCCTCCGCCAGGGCCCGCACCTCCGCCGAGTCCTCCTCCGGCTCGCACACGGCGGCGGTGACGGCGTCCTGCACCAGCACCAGCTGCACCGGGTGGCCGGAGAGGGCCAGGGTGCGGGCGTCCCGGACGAACGCGCCACAGGCGGCGCCCGCCCAGGGGCCACGGCTCTCGATGAGCAGATGAGGGGGGTTGGGAATCGGTGGGTCTTCTCGCGTCATGATGTCCATGCCTTCAGCCGACCGTCGTACCGTTCACGGCGTGGCCAGCATCGCCAGGGCCGGGGCGGTGTTCCAGGCGGGCGACATGATCCTGCCAGTGCTCCCGCCGGCCGTGGAGCACGAATTCGATCAGGTCGGCCGAGGTCACCGCGCCGTTGAGCTGCCGCATCCGCTTCCGCGTGGCGGCCGCCCGCGCCGCGATCCCGGGGTCGGAGGCGACGAAGGACACGGCGTCCCGCAGCCGCGCCGCGGTCGCCTTGTCCAGCGGGACGTGCCGCCCGAGCCCCAGGTCCACGACGCGCTCGGCGTTGATGTGCTGGTCGTTCACCTGCGGGACGGTGACCATGGGGACCCCGTGGTGCATGGCCTCGAGCACCGAGCCCATACCGCCATGGGTGATGAAGGCCGAGGCCCGCTCCAGCACCGCCAACTGGGGCACGGAGCGGTGCTGTTCGATATTGGGCGGCAGCGGGCCGAGCAGCGCGGGGTCGAGGGTGCCGGTGGCCAGCACCACATGCCAGGGCGTGCCGGTGAAGGCCGCCACCACCTCCCGGTAGAAGGCCGGCTGGCCGCTGCCCGCGGAGCCCAGGGCCACCAGCAGCACCGGCCGGTCGTCATCGGGGGCCCGCCACTCGCCCTGGTGCCCCCGGCCCCCGATGCAGGGGCCCACGAAGGCGTAGCGCCGGTCCACGGCGTCCCCGTCGATCTGGAACTCCCGGGGCATCGGCACCAGACAGCGTTCGGGGAGTCCGGTGTAGTCGTCGATGGACAGGGCGATACCGGCCTCGTCCAGGAACGTGCGGAATCCCCGGCGGTACTCCGACCAGCGCGGATCGTCGGCGAAGAACTCGTCGAACATCTCCTGGCGGGCCCGGCGCTCCTCCGGGCCCGCCGCGGACACATGGGTGGAGGCCAGGCAGATGACCGGGACCTGCCAGCGGTGGGCGAGCAGCCGGCCGGTGAGCGCGCCGAAGTCGTGCAGCACCAGGTCGGGCCGGTCCTCCTCGAACGCCCGCAGCTGGCCCGGGAGAATGGCGATCGCCTCGTCGAGCGCGAGGCGGGACATGGCGACCGGGTCGTCGGAGGGCCAGTCCTCGACCCGGTCGGAGGCGGGCAGCGTCGTCTCGTACGGCACCAGCGTGGCCCCGGCGGCCCGCACCTGCGGGCCGAACTCGGCGGGCACGGCATAGCTCACCCGGTGCCCGCGGCGCACCAGCTCGGCCACCGTGCCGAGCGTGGGGTTCACATGGCCGTGGGCCGGGATGTTGAAGAACGCGATATGGGCTGAACGTCTGTCACTCGGGTCCATGGCTGCTCCGGGTCAGTCTCTGGTGACGACGACGGGGAGCCGCGAGGCGCCGATCATGTCCGAGGTGTCGAGGAACTCGATGTCCGCGTCCGGCACCACCTGGATGGAGCGGTAGCGGTCCAGCAGCAGATTGAAGGCGATCCTGCTCTCCAGACGGGCGAGCGGGGCGCCGATGCAGTAGTGGATGCCCTGGCCGAAGCCGACGTGCCGGTTGTTCTCCCGGTGGATGTCGAACCGGTCGGGGTCCGGGAAGGCGTTCGCGTCGCGGTTGGCGGAGGAGACCCACACATGGACCAGCTCCCCGGCCGGGATGATCTCCCCGCCGAGCTCCACGTCCTCGGCCGTCATCCGCACGAAGTTGCTGAACGAGGGCCGGATGCGGACGACCTCCTCGATCGCCTGGGGCACCAGGGAGCGATCGGCGCGCACCTCGCGGTACAGCTCGGGGAAGCGGTCGAAGGTCAGGATGATGTTGCTGATCAGGGCCGCGGTGGTGGTGATCCCGCCCATCAGCAGGACGCCCGCGAAGCCCACGATCTCTTCGTCGTCCAGCGTCCGGCCGTCCATCTCGGCCTGGACGAGCGTGGTGATCAGGTCATCACGCGGCTCGGCGCGGCGCCTGCGGATCTGCTCGAACATATAGGTGTTGAGGGACTTCAGCCGCATCGCGGTCGCCCGGTGCCCCTCAACGCCCTGATTGCTGGCGTGCAGCAGATTGGCCCATTCCGCGAAGAGGTGGGCGTCCTCGTGGGGGGCGCCGAGGATATCGGCGATGACGGCCACGGGGAACGGGAAGGCGAAGTCCGCCGCGATGTCGAAGTGCTCCTTGTCGCCCACCGCGTCCAGCAGCCCGGTGGCGATCTTGACCAGCTTCGGCTCCAGGCCGGCTATGTAGCGGGCGCTGAACGCCTTGCTGACCAGCATCCGGAATTTCCGGTGCCGGGGCTCGTCCATCGCGGCGATGTTCCCCTTGAAGAAGACGTCGTAGTCCTCCTGGGGCGGCGTGATGTCGGACATGTCGTTCACGAAGACATCGGTGTCGGCCATGATGTGCGTGACATCCTCATGCCGGAACACCGACCACTGGAAGGTCTGCTCGTTGTAGCTGACCGGCTCTTCTCGCCGCATCTTCTCCAGCCAGGCGAAGAAGTGCGCGTTCGCTTCGGCGGCCTGTGGGGGACGCACGGCGTCACTGGTCGTCATCGCGTGTCTGCTCCTTATGAAGTTACTGGTCTACTGGGCCGCCGCACCGTGAGCGTCCGGTCCGGGGCCGTCGATTTCCTCGAGTTTCGCGGCCAGAATGCGGCCGATTTCCGCCAGCGGACCGGGCTTCATCAGGTCCGTGTGCTGCCGGTCGACTTCGCGCGTCTCGATCCGCCCGCCGACATACGGGCCCCAGGTGGCCGGGGTCGGGGAGATGTCGATCTTGTCGAGCGTGGCCACGACCAGCAGGATGTCCCCGCTGAACTTGTCCGGCAGATGGGTGTTGAACAGCTCGCTGTTGTTGGCGTAGATCCTGGTGATGGCCTCGATGTGGCGGC
This sequence comes from Streptomyces sp. MK37H, assembly GCF_018035285.1. Taxonomy (NCBI): domain Bacteria; kingdom Bacillati; phylum Actinomycetota; class Actinomycetes; order Kitasatosporales; family Streptomycetaceae; genus Streptomyces; species Streptomyces sp. MK37H. The sequence continues at coordinate 22,514 of NZ_JAAAYH010000108.1, forward strand.
CCTCGAGGGTGGCCATGGCGCTGCCGAGGCGCTGCAGCACCTCGGTCACCCGCTCATGGGTGAGCGGTCCGTTTCCGAGGTAGCGGCGGTCGTAGCCGACCCACCGCAACAGGTCCGCCAGCACGTCCTGTTCGTCGATGGGCGGCATCTTCTGGTTCGGGTAGGTGTCCAGCACGCCCAGCAGGTCGGTCTCCTCGCCCAGCGCCTCCAGGCGGGCGGCCATGGCGTGGGCGATGACCCCGCCCGCCGAGTAGCCGACCAGCCGGTAGGGGCCGGAGGGCTGGACGGTGCGGATCTGCCGCACATAGTCGTCGGCCATCTCGGCGATGGTCGAGGGCAGTCGCTCACCGTCGTCGTCGAGGCCGCGCGCCTGGAGGCCGTAGACGGGGTACTCCTGGCCCAGGTGCTTGATCAGCCCGGAGTAGCACCAGCTGAGGCCGCCCGCCGGGTGGACGCAGAAGACCGGGGGGCGGGTGCCGTGCGGCCGCAGCGGCAGCAGCACGTCCAGCGGCTGTCCCCGGTCGTCGTCGTCCAGATGGACGGCGAGTTCGGCGGGGGTCGGGGCCTCGAAGAGGCTGCGGATGGTCAGTTCGACGCCGAACGTGGCGTGGATGCGCCCCAGCAGCCGGGTGGCCAGCAGCGACTGT
>NZ_JAAAYH010000109.1:0-23077 GCF_018035285.1 Streptomyces sp. MK37H
TAGGCGAGCATCGCGCCACGCTGGCTGAACAGGGTCTGCCCGGGCAGCACCTGGGCCTCCACCATCCGCGAGGTGAGCACGTTGAACGGCATCAGAGGTCACCCCCGATCGTGTTGCGCTCACTCGGCTGCACGTAGACCAGCCCGTCCCCCTCGAAGCGGATCTGGAAGGACTCCCCGCCGCTCTCGCCTATCAGCGCGCGGAAGTTCACCCCCGCCTGGAAGTGCTGCTTGAGACCGCCGGTGTGGGCGATGTACGCGCCCGGGTCGACCTGGAGCGGCGTCTGCGGGGTGACGCGCAGCACGACCGCCGTGCCGGCGGAGACGAGCGCGGCCTGGCCGGTGCCCTCGACGGTCGTGGTGAACAGGCCGTTGCCCTGCGAGGAGCCGCGCAGCCCGGTGAAGGAGGTGCCGGTGCGCAGCGCGGAGTCCGTGCACAGCAGATTGCTGGACTCCACATAGAGCTTCTCGCCCTGCAGTGACACCAGGTTGACCTCGCTCGCCCGGTCGGCGAAGTAGCACGTGCCGTGCCCCTTCACCTCCATGACCGCCATCTGCTCACCGGTGAGCCGCCGGGTCACCATCCCGCGCAGCCCCTCCCCGCCGCCCGTCCTCTTCTTGAAGGTCATCTCCCCCTCGTAGGCGACCATCGCGCCGTTCTTGGCCTTCACGGAGTCGCCGGTCAGGTCGACCGCGAGCACCCTGCTTCCCTGGAGCCGAAACTGAGCCACGGAGGCGACGGTAGCGGTCCGGCGATGTCGGGGGACAGGGAGCGCCGGGGGGTATGAGGTGCCCCCCGGACGGCGATCGCCCACGCGGCTGCGACAATGGGCGAAAGCTTGTGCATTCCTTCACAAGCTGGTCCGTGTCTCTCTCTTCACACGAAGGTGCTCTCGTGGACTTCAAGACCGCCACCGCGCTGCGCCGGCTCCGCCTGGTCTCCGCGCCCGAGGCCGTGTCGTTCCTGCTGCTGCTCATCTGCTCGGTGCTCAAGCGCACCACGGACTTCAACGCGGTGCCGGTGATGGGCATGGTGCACGGCGTGCTCTTCATCCTCTACGTGGTCTTCTGGGCGGACGCCTGGAACCGCGCCAAGTGGAAGTGGCAGACCGCGGCCCTGTACTTCGTCCTCTCCGTCCTGCCCACCGGCGGTTTCTTCGCCGAGCGCAAGCTCAAGCGGGAGGCCGAGGCCGGGGTGATCGCGGCCCGCGCCCGTAAGGAGGGCGTGGTCAACGCATGATCGTCGCCTTTTCGGTGACGCCGCTGGGCGTCGGCGAGGACGTGGGGGAGTACGTGGCCGACGCGGTGCGGGTGGTCCGGGAGTCGGGGCTGCCGAACCGTACGGACGCGATGTTCACCTCGATCGAGGGCGAGTGGGACGAGGTCATGGACGTCGTCAGGCGCGCCGTCGCGGTGGTGGAGGCGCGGGCGCCCCGGGTCTCGGTGGTCCTCAAGGCCGATATCCGCCCGGGCGTCACGGACGGTCTCACCTCCAAGGTCGAGACCGTCGAGCGTCACCTCTCCGACTGAGCACCCCGGTGTGGGCGGCGGGCCTCAGCCCCCGCCCACCAGGGCCATGCCCAGCGGGGTGCGCTCGTACAGCACCTGATGGCCCTGGCGCCGTGAGCTGAGCAGCCCGGCGGCGCGCAGCACCGCCAGATGCGCCGAGACCGACGAGGGCGCCAGGCGGTGCCGGGCGGCCAGGGCCGTGGTGGACGCGGGCTCCTCCAGACCGGAGAGGATCGCGGCGCGGCTGGCCCCCAGGAGCCGTACGAGCGCGTCCGCCGTGACCGCGTCCGGCTCCCGCCACAGCCCGCCGACCCCGCGCGCCGGATAGATCACCGTGGGCTGCCACGGCGGGGCGAAGCCGCTGATCACATCCGGCCAGACGAAGACGCTGGGCATCAGCAGCACCCCCCGGCCGTCGAGGTCCTGCGTCTGGGCGGGCACCACGGAGTTGCGGATGGTGAGCGTGGAGCCGGTCCAGCGCAGCGCCGGGCGCAGATCCGCGAACAGCCGCTCCAGGCCGCCCTCGGCCAGCTGCCGTGAGCGATAGGCGATATCCGCCTCCAGTAACGCCCGCAGCCGGGGCCAGTCCGGTTCCACCAGGGCCCGCCAGGCCCGTTCGGTCACATCCGCCATCCGCTGGACGGCCCGCGCCGGATCGTCCAGCATCGCCCGGCCCCGCGCGGAGTCGGCGGCCCCCGGGGTGCACTCCAGGGACAGGGCCAGCTCACGGCGGGCGACGGCGGGGTCCGTGGCCCGCATCCGCGCCAGCTCGTCCTCGAACGGCGCGTACGGCACCTCCGGCGGCGGGCCCAGGAAGTCCGGGGTGTAGCCGCGCCCCGGCATCAGCAGCCACAGCTCCGACAGATCGAGCCCGGCCATCGCCTCCCGCACCCGCCGCAGCCACGGCAGGTGATAGCCGTGCCGCTCGGTCCGGCGCAGGGTGCGCACCGCCTCATGGGTCTGGCACAGCGGCGAGATGGCGAACCGGCAGCGCAGCAGATCGTCGGCACCGAACTGCATATGCAGTGGCATCTGCGTCCCCTCGGGTCCGTAAAGATTCGGCTCGGTCCGTAAAGATTCGGCTCAGTCCGAAACACTAGAGCCCGCCCCGCCCGCACGGGCACGCTTCCGGCATGTCAACGCCCTCCGGGCCCGGCACCACGGGCCCCCTCGAGTCGCGCCCCGACGCGCCCGCCTCCCGACCCGAGCTCGCGCCCGGCGCCGACGAGGGGCCGCCGCGGGGCCCGGGGAGCGTTGGCTACCGCGCGGTGTTCGCGGTCGGTGAGTTCCGGGCCGTCTTCGCCGCGCACCTGATCTCCATGCTCGGCGAGGTGGTCGGCCAGCTCGCGCTGTCCGTGCTGGTCTTCCGGCTCACCGGATCGCCGCTGCTCAGCGCCCTGACGTTCGCCACCTCAATGCTGCCGTACGTGATCGGCGGCGCCCTGCTGTCCGCCGTCGCCGACCGCTTCCCGGCCCGCCGGGTGCTGGTGGTCTGCGATCTGGCGCACGCCGCGTGCGTGGCCGCCATGGTGGTGCCGGGGATGCCGGTGGCGGCGCTGCTCGCGCTGCGCTGTGTGCCCGCCGCGATCTCCCCGGTGTTCAGCGGCACCCGGTCGGCGACGCTCGGCGACATCCTCGGCGAGGGCGACGCCTTCGTGCTGGGCCGCTCGGTCATCCGGATCACCGCCCAGACCGCGCAGCTCGCCGGGTTCGGGGTCGGCGGGCTGCTGCTGGCCGCCGTCTCGCCGCGGGCCGCGCTGGCGCTCACCGCGGCGGCGCTCGTCGGCTCGGCGCTGGTGCTCCGCTTCGGCACCCGCCGCCGCCCGGCGCGGCAGCTGACCGGGGGCGGGGCTCCCCCAGCTACCGCTGGGAGGTGCCCCCTGCTCGGGGACTCGCTGAGCGGGATCCGGCGGCTGTTCGCGGACCGCCGGATCCGGGCGCTGATGCTGCTGTCGTGGGTGCCGCCGGTGTTCGTGGTGATGCCCGAGGTCCTGCTGACGCCGTACTCCGATGGGCTGGGCCTCGGCTCGGTGGGTCTTGGGCTGCTGATGTGCGGGATGCCGGTGGGCGCGGTCGCCAGCGAGGTGCTGGTGGGCTCGCTGCTGGGGCCGCACGCCCGGGCCCGGCTGACGCTGCCGGTCGGCGTCGCGGCGATGCTGCCCGCTCTGGGGTACGCCCTCCATCCGTCGTTCGGCTGGGCGCTGGCCCTCCAGGTGCTGACCGGCTGCGGTATCGCCTACAGCCTCGGCCTCGACCAGTGGTTCTTCGCCGCCGTCCCCGATGAGCTGCGCGGCCGGGCGATGACGGTGATGACGGCCGGGCTGATGACCGCGCAGGGTCTCGGCATGGCGGTCTCGGGCGCGGTCGCCGAGTTCGTACCGGTCCATGTGGTGGCCGCGACGGCGGGCGGCTGCGGGGCGCTGTGCTCGCTGCTGGTGGCACTGGAGGTGCGGCGTACGGTCTGAAGGGCCCGCCCGGCCCGAAGTGTGAGATAGGGCTGACCACGATATGACCGGCCGGTAGGGTCGGTAGTGTGCCGAAGCCGCTCAGCCTGTCGTTCGACCCCATCGCCCGCGCCGATGAGCTCTGGAAGCAGCGGTGGGGGTCCGTGCCCTCGATGGCCGCGATCACCTCGATCATGCGGGCCCACCAGATCCTGCTCAGCCAGGTCGACGCGGTCGTCAGACCCTACGGACTGACCTTCGCCCGCTATGAGGCGCTGGTGCTGCTCACCTTCTCGAAGGCCGGCGAACTGCCGATGTCCAAGATCGGCGAGCGGCTGATGGTCCACCCGACCTCGGTCACCAATACGGTGGACCGCCTGGTCACATCGGGTCTGGTCGACAAGCGGCCGAACCCCAACGACGGCCGCGGCACCCTGGCCTCGATCACCGACCGGGGCCGTGAGGTGGTCGAGTCGGCCACCCGCGATCTGATGGCGATGGAGTTCGGGCTCGGGGTCTACGACGCCGAGGACTGCGGCCGGATCTTCGAGATGCTGCGCCCGCTGAGGGTCGCGGCGGAGGACTTCGACGACGACTGAGCAGGGTTTCGGGGGCGCACCGGGGGCAGCGAAGATCGCCCCGGAACGGGCGGTTACGCTCAGGGCATGAAACGCAGCGTGCTGACCCGCTACCGGGTCATGGCCTACATCACCGCAGTGATGCTGCTCGTGCTCTGCACCTGCATGGTGTTCAAGTACGGCTTCGACACGGGCGAAGATCTCACGCTCGTGGTCTCCCAGATCCACGGCGTGCTCTACATCGTCTACCTGGTCTTCGCCTTCGACCTCGGCTCCAAGGCCAAGTGGCCGTTCGGCAAGCTGCTGTGGGTCCTGGTGGCGGGCACCATCCCGACGGCCGCGTTCTTTGTCGAGCGCAAGGTCACCCGTGAGGTGGAGCCGCTGGTCAGCGGCGCCGAACCGGCGCCCGCCCAGGTCTGACCGGCGGTTTCGAGGTACTCCGCGCGCCCGTCCGAGCCCGGACGAGGCGCGCGGACGCATGTGCCGGGCCACCCGATCGGCCGGGTGCGGCGAGTCCCGCGTCGACAATTAGTAGGACGTCCAAGTACTTTTGAAGCATGGACGCCGAAGGCATTGAGGCGGGCCGCCGACGCTGGCAGGCCCGGTACGACGCGGCACGCAAGGGTGACGCGGCCGGGGGTTCGGGGGCGAAGCCCCCCAAGGATTGGACGCGCAGCACGCTGTCGGGGGACCCCGTCGAGCCGGTCTACGGACCCGCCCCGGGCGACTCCGTGGAGGGGTTCGAGCGGATCGGCTGGCCAGGGGAGTTCCCATTCACCCGTGGCCTCTACGCCACCGGGTACCGGGGCCGGGCCTGGACCATCCGCCAGTTCGCCGGGTTCGGCAATGCCGAGCAGACCAATGAGCGCTACAAGATGATCCTGAAGGCGGGCGGCGGGGGGCTCTCGGTCGCCTTCGACATGCCCACCCTGATGGGCCGCGACTCCGACGACCCGCGCTCGCTCGGCGAGGTCGGCCACTGCGGTGTCGCCATCGACTCCGCCGCCGACATGGAGATCCTCTTCAAGGACATCCCGCTCGGCGACGTCACCACCTCGATGACCATCAGCGGTCCGGCCGTCCCGGTCTTCTGTATGTACCTGGTCGCCGCCGAGCGCCAGGGCGTGGACACCTCACGGCTGAACGGCACGCTCCAGACGGACATCTTCAAGGAGTACATCGCCCAGAAGGAGTGGCTCTTCCCGCCCGAGCCGCATCTGAAGCTGATCGGTGACCTGATGGAGTACTGCTCCGAGGGCATCCCCGCGTACAAGCCGCTGTCCGTCTCCGGCTACCACATCCGCGAGGCCGGGGCGACGGCCGCGCAGGAGCTCGCGTACACCCTCGCCGACGGCTTCGGCTATGTGGAGCTCGGCCTCTCCCGGGGCCTGGACGTCGACACCTTCGCCCCCGGGCTGTCCTTCTTCTTCGACGCGCATGTCGACTTCTTCGAGGAGATCGCCAAGTTCCGCGCCGCCCGCCGGATCTGGGCCCGCTGGATGCGCGATGTCTACGGGGCGACCACCGAGAAGGCGCAGTGGCTGCGGTTCCACACCCAGACCGCCGGGGTCTCGCTCACCGCCCAGCAGCCGTACAACAACGTGGTGCGGACCGCCGTGGAGGCCCTCGCCGCGGTCCTCGGCGGCACCAACTCGCTGCACACCAACGCCCTGGACGAGACCCTCGCGCTGCCCAGCGAGCAGGCCGCCGAGATCGCCCTGCGCACCCAGCAGGTGCTGATGGAGGAGACCGGGGTGGTCAATGTGGCCGACCCGCTGGGCGGTTCCTGGTACGTCGAGGCGCTGACCGACCGGATCGAGGCCGACGCCGAGAAGATCTTCGAGCAGATCAAGGAGCGCGGCCGCCGTACGGTGCCGGACGGGCAGGAGCCCCAGTGGCCGATCACCGCGGGCATCCTCCAGGGCATCGAGGACGGCTGGTTCACCGGCGAGATCGCCGAATCCGCCTTCCGCTACCAGCGGGCCCTGGAGAAGGGCGACAAGAAGGTCGTCGGCGTCAACTGCCACGAGGGCTCGGTCACCGGCGATCTGGAGATCCTGCGGGTCGGCCACGAGGTCGAGCGCGAGCAGGTGCGGGCGCTGGGCGGCCGTAAGGCCGGGCGCGACGAGGCCGAGATCACCAAGGGGATCCAGGCGATGATCGCCGCCGCCCGCGAGGGGTCCAACATGATCGAGCCGATGCTGGCCGCGGTGCGCGCCGAGGCCACGCTCGGCGAGATCTGCGACGCCCTCCGCGACGAGTGGGGCGTCTACACGGAGCCGGCCGGCTTCTGAGCCCCGTCCGGGGCGGGTCCGGCGGCCATACCGCCGGAGACCGCCCCGGTCATCCCGTACAGCAGCAGATCCGTGAAGTCCCGCGCCCAGCGCGGGTCCACCGGCTCCGCGCTGACCATCAGCCGGTGGAGCACCGTCCCGGCGACCGCGTCGAAGATCAGGTCCGCGTTGCGGGCCGACGCCTCCGGGTCCTCCGCGGGCGGCAGCTCACCACGGAGCCGGGCGCGCTCCCGGCCGATCGTCACCAGCCGCTTCTGCCGGTCCACGATCGCCGAGCGCACCCGGCACCGCAGCGACTCGTCGTGCATGGCCTCGGCGAGGACGGCCATCAGCGCGGTGCCCGTCTCGGGACGCTCCAGCAGCGCCCCCAGCCGGATCACCGCGGCCTCCACATCGGCGTGCAGACTGCCGTGGTCGCCCGCTTCCAGGTGTTCGTCGAAGACCGCCGCGACCGCGTCCACCACCAGCTCGCACTTGCTCGCCCAGCGGCGGTAGAGCGTCGTCTTGGCGACTCCGGCGCGCGCCGCCACATCGCCCAGGGTCAGCTTCGCCCAGCCCAGTTCCACCAGGGCGGCACGCGTCGCGCCCAGGATGGCGCGGTCGGCCTCGGCGCTGCGCGGGCGCCCGGTGCGGCGTGCGGACGGGCTCATGCGCGGCACCCTACCCGCCAGTACCGCGCATCGTCCCGGGTGAGTTACGCTACGACTCGTAGCGTAAGGGTGTGCCACGGCCGGTCCATCGGCTGACGCGCTTTTCCCTTCACCGCGCGAAGAGGGGAGGATGGGACCATGCAGCCACGGAACATGTCCATGAGTGGAGTGGTCGACCTCGCCGCGGTGAAGGCGGCCGGAGAAGCGAAGCAGAAGGCGGAGCGGGCGCGGGCCGAGGCGGCCCGCACCGGGGGCGCGCCCGCGCCCGGCCGTCTGATCTTCAATGTCGACGAGGCGGGTTTTCAGCAGGACGTCCTGCAGCGCTCCACCGAAGTGCCGGTCGTCATCGACTTCTGGGCCGAGTGGTGCGAGCCGTGCAAGCAGCTCGGTCCCGTCCTGGAGCGGCTGGCCACTGAGTACGCGGGGCAGTTCGTCCTCGCGAAGATCGACGTCGACGCCAACCAGATGCTCTTCCAGCAGTTCGGCGTCCAGGGCATCCCCGCGGTCTTCGCGGTGATCGCGGGCCAGCCGGTGCCGCTCTTCCAGGGCGCCGCGCCCGAGGCGCAGATCCGCCAGGTGCTGGACCAGCTGATCCAGGCGGCGGAGCAGCAGTTCGGCATCGTGGGTACACCGGTTGAACCCGGCGCCCAGGACGAGGGCGCCGAGGAGTCCGCCCCGGCGGCCCCCGAGTCGCCGCAGGACATCGCGCTCGCCGCGGCCCATCAGGCGCTGGACGCCGGTGACCTGGGCGGTGCGGTGCGGGCGTACCAGAACCTGCTCGCCGACGACCCCGCCAACAACGAGGCCAAGCTGGGCCTGGCCCAAGCCCAGTTGCTGGAGCGCGTGCAGGGAGTGGACGCCACGCAGGTGCGGAAGGCGGCCGCGGAGAGCCCGGCGGATGTCAAGGCCCAGATCGCGGCGGCCGACCTCGACCTGGTGGGCGGTCATGTGGAAGACGCCTTCGGCCGGTTGGTGGACGCGGTGCGCCGTACGGTGGGGGAGGACCGGGACGCGGCCCGCGTTCATCTCCTGAGTCTGTTCGAGGTAATCGGCGGTGAGGACCCCCGAGTGGTGGCGGCACGCGCCGCGTTGGCGCGGGTGCTGTTCTGACCTCCGGCTCCTCAAACAACACAGCGACCGCTCTTTACCAAAACTTGGTAAACGCGGTCGCTGTTACTGCCAGTAAATGCAAGCCCCGACTTTGTCCGGTCTTGGAGTAAATCTCCCTCTCTTTCCGGTCACTGTCCGGCAACCCTGTGTGGCCGATCTCGACCGTCCTGCCGCAGTTCGGTTATCCGTCCGTTACTCGCTAGTAACGAACCCCTTGTGCCCAGGCCGGGAATGGACCACGATCGGCCAAGCTCGGTCCATCCCCCCCGTAGCTCGGCATCCGGTCGGCGCGTCGGTGTGGTTGGGTCCCCACCGGGCAGGTCGGCGGCAGTGGCGCCGACCGTGGACAGGGGGGTCTCTGCCCACAAGGCAGGGCCTGTCCAGGAGGTTGCGCGAGATTGCGTGGCCAGTGGTTGTCGCTCGGGGGTGATCGCCGGTGTTGCGGGTGCGGTGTGCGCCTGTGAGACGTGGGCGCTCTCCTTCCCGAGGACGTAGCACTTCTCCCATCCCAGGTCCGGGGCCCCGCCCCGGCCGGAGATGTACGTCCGAGAAGGAGGAAAGTCATGGAGTCCGTGGCTCGTGGCGGCACCAGATGGAAGCGGTTCGCCGTTGTCATGGTGCCGAGCGTTGCTGCCACGGCCGCGATCGGCGTCGCCCTGTCCCAGGGTGCGCTCGCGGCCTCGTTCAACGTGTCCGGTCAGCAGTTCAAGGTCTCGGTCGACCGGCTCGACGGCACCGGGTTCGCGCAGTACGGCGCGCTTGACACCCAGCACGGGGGCAAGAAGATCCCCGTCGCGGTGTCGGCGTTCAAGAGCGCGAAGCTCAAGGGCCTGTGCCAGTCCGTCGTGATCCCGGTTCCGGTCTTCGGCGATGTGTCGCTGAAGCTGACGGCAGGCAACGGCAGCAAGCAGGTTGAGGCCAAGAACCTCTTCATCGATCTCGATCAGCTCAACGCGGACGCCACGTTCCGTGGGATCGACATCGGCGTCGCGGCGGGTGACGCCCACAAGGGTCCCGGGATCAACAAGGGCGACGCGGCCGATCCCGGTTCGTTCGGCCAGCAGTCCGATTCCGCCACGCTGACCGGTGTGAAGCAGACCGCCTGGGCGACCAGCGCGGGCACGTTCAAGCTCTCTGGCCTTTCGATGAAGGTCAGCAAGGGCAAGAACGAGTGCTTCTGATCAGCTGAGCCAAGGGTGGGGGGCCGCCGGCGCTGCCCCTCACCCGGGCATCGACCCGCAGCGTGAATGCGCCAGGCTAGTACCGCTGTAGAACAACCGCGATCACACCGATCGCCAGCCCCAGGGAGCTGTTTTCAATGAGTGCCGAGTCGCCGGGGGCGAGTGACCGTATCAGCCGTTGGCGGGGGTCCTTCAGGGCATGGCGCTGGCAGCGCCCGTTCTGGGCGGGGCTGTTGAGCCTGCTGGCGGGCGTACCGATCATGTACTTCCCGTACAACGACCTCAACGCCGGTGGATTCACCATCAACATGTCCACCACCGCCGGATCGGCCTCGCTGATCATCGGGGTGCTGTTGGTGGTCCTGGGCCTGACCATGTGGTTCCAGCCCATGGTGCGGGTGTTCGCCGGAGTCGCCACGATCCTGCTCGGTCTGGTGTCGATCCCCGTCTCGAACTTCGGCGGCTTCCTGATGGGATTCCTGCTCGCGCTGTTCGGCGGCGGCATGAGCATCGCCTGGGCACCCGGGGAGACTCCCTCCGCGCAGCCGGCCGAGGGGCCGGGCAACGCGTCAGAGGACGACGGGAACGGTGACAGCGTGCCGGAGCCGGCCGGGGCCGGGTCCGCATCGGACCAGGAAGCCAGGAATGGGAGGCACCGTGCGGGGTGAAGACCGACCCGAGCAGCCGGAGGGAGTGAGCCCACGCCGGGTCAGAACCGGCCCGCGGCACGCGGCACCGAAGAAGTCGGTACTCACCCGCCTTCAGGTGCCCGCCGGCAAGGCCATAGCGCTGGCCGCCATGCCGACGGCCGTGCTGATGGGCATGGGGCTCACTCCGCAGCTCGCCTCGGCCAACCCCCGGCCCGAGGACCGCTACAAGCCCGGCCCGTGTGTGTCGCAGCCGGACGAGGCGGACAAGGACGACGCCAAGGGTGGCAAGGACGCCCAGGGCGAGGACAAGGACGCCAAGGACGCCAACGGTTCGTCCGAGAAGGGCTCCCAGGACGGCTCCAAGGGCTCTGAGGAGTCCTCGGGCGGCCAGACCGGGTCCCGGGACGACAAGGCCGCTCCCACGCCGTCTCCGTCCCGTTCCTCCTCCGCTCCGTCGTCCGGCTCCGAGGACGAGCAGGAGCCGAAGGAGCCCTCGGCCTCGCCGAGCCCCTCCGAGACCAAGAACCCGCTGGACCCGCTGGGACTCGGGGACACGCTCCACGACGTCCTCACGCCCGACGACAAGAGCGGGGACGAGTCGGCCGAGCCGAGCGCCTCGCCGAGCCCGTCCTCCAGCGACAAGCCCAGCTCGTCGCCGTCCCCGTCCAACTCCTCCGACCAGCCCACCGATCCGGTCAAGGACACGGTGGACAAGGTGGGCAAGGGCGTCGAGGACACCGTGGACGGGGTGGGCAAGACCGTCGACGACGCCAAGGACAAGGCGGACAAGGCGCTTCCCAAGCCCTCCGCGTCCGCCTCGAAGGACGCGGACGGCAAGGAGGCGTTCCCCTGCCCGAAGTTCGACGCCGACGCGTACGAGAACGCCGAGACGGACCCGACCTCGAGCCTGCTGCCCGAGGACCCCTGGACCCTCAAGAGCACGCTGCTGAGCCTGCACGGCCTGGACTACAAGGGCATCGTGGAGGTCAAGACGCAGGGGGGCCAGATCAAGAAGGTCCTGAAGTTCACCGCCTCTGGCGTGGACATCAAGGACCTCCACCAGCTGGTGGTGGGCCCGGCCGGGACCACCACGCATGTGCAGGCGCGCGAGGGGTCCACCTCGACCATTCGCAACGGCACGGTGACCATGTACACCGAGGAGCTGAAGGGGAACCTCCTGGGGCTCATCCCGATCACCTTCAGCCCCAAGAGCCCGCCGCCGGTGAACATCCCCGAGGTGTTCTTCACCGATGTCACGGTCACACAGGCCGGTCAGTTCGGTGGCGATCTCACCGTTCCGGGTATGCATCTGTTCAAGACCGGGGAGTGATCCCGCGCCCCCACCGACCCGTTCGGGAGCCGCACACCCCTCCATGAGGAGGGAAACGCCCGTGGGCACCGCCTCCACTCGGAGACGGTGCCCACGGACGCTTTACGGGCGCGTTCGGGCCTACTGGTTCGCGCCGCCCAGGTGGTGCACCCGGACCATGTTGGTGGTGCCGGGGACGCCGGGGGGCGAACCGGCGGTGATGATCATGGTGTCGCCCTCGGCGTAGCGGCCCAGCTTCAGCAGCTCGGCGTCCACCAGGTCGACCATCGCGTCGGTGTGCTCGACATACGGCGCCACGAAGGACTCCACGCCCCAGCTCAGCGTGAGCTGGTTGCGGGTGGACGCGTCGGTGGTGAAGGCCAGGATCGGCTGCTGGGCGCGGTAGCGGGAGAGCCGGCGGGCGGTGTCGCCGGACTGGGTGAAGGCCACCAGCGACTTGGCGCCCAGGAAGTCGGCGATCTCGGCGGCCGCGCGGGCCACCGAACCGCCCTGGGTGCGCGGCTTCTTGCCGGGCACCAGCGGCTGGAGGCCGCGCGAGAGCAGCTCCTGCTCGGCGGCCTGGACGATCCGGGACATCACCTTGACCGTCTCGATCGGGTACGAGCCGACCGAGGACTCGGCGGAGAGCATCACCGCGTCGGCGCCGTCCAGGATCGCGTTGGCGACGTCGGACGCCTCGGCGCGGGTGGGCCGGGAGTTGGTGATCATCGACTCCATCATCTGGGTCGCGACGATCACCGGCTTGGCGTTGCGGCGGCAGAGCTCGATCAGCCGCTTCTGCACCATCGGGACCTTCTCCAGCGGATACTCCACCGCGAGGTCACCACGGGCCACCATCACCCCGTCGAAGGCCGCGACGACCTCCGTCATGTTGGCGACCGCCTGCGGCTTCTCCACCTTGGCGATCACCGGCACCCGGCGGCCCACCTCGTCCATGATCCGGTGGACGTCCCGGACGTCGGCCGCGTCCCGGACGAAGGACAGGGCGACCATGTCGCAGCCCATCCGCAGGGCGAACTTCAGGTCCTCGATGTCCTTCTCGGACAGCGCGGGCACATTGACCGCCGCACCCGGCAGGTTGATCCCCTTGTGGTCGGAGATCACCCCGCCCTCGATGACGATGGTCCGCACCCGCGAGCCCTCGACGGCGGTGACCCGCAGCTCGACATTGCCGTCGTTGATCAGGACCTGGTCGCCCTTGGAGACGTCGCCCGGCAGCCCCTTGTAGGTGGTGCCGCAGATGGTCCGGTCACCGTCCACGTCCTCGGTGGTGATGATGAACTCGTCCCCGCGGACCAGCTCCACCGGTCCGTCCTTGAAGGTCTCCAGACGGATCTTGGGGCCCTGGAGGTCGGCGAGGACGCCGACCGCGTGTCCGGTCTCCTCGGATGCCTTGCGGACGCGGTGGTACCGCTCCTCGTGCTCCGGGTGGCTTCCGTGGCTCATGTTGAACCGGGCCACGTTCATCCCGGCCTCGATCAGGGACTTCAGCTGGTCGTAGGAGTCGACGGCGGGGCCCAGAGTGCAGACGATTTTGGAACGGCGCATGGGGCAGATCCTATCGGGTTTGTTTCGGAGCGGAATATTTAAGTCAAGGGCACAGCGGAGCGGAACCGGAGCCTAGGCGCTGACCAGGTCGAACGTCTGGCTGGCGATCTCCAGCTCCTCATCGGTGGGCACCACGGCCACCGCGACCCGGCTGGCCTCCGTGGAGATCAGCCGCGCCGTGGCGGAGCGCAGCGCGTTGCGGACGCCGTCCACCTCGATGCCGAACGCGGTGAGGCCGCGCGTCGCCGCCTCCCGTACCGCCGCGGAGTTCTCCCCCACACCGGCGGTGAACGCGATGGCGTCCACCCGCCCGAGCACCGCGGTGTACGCGCCCACATACTTCCGCAGTCGGTGGATGTAGATGTCGAAGGCGAGCTGGGCGGCCTGGTCGCCCTCGCCCATCCGGCGGCCGATCTCGCGCATGTCGTTGTCCCCGCACAGCCCGGCCAGCCCGCTGCGCTTGTTGAGCAGCGTGTCGATCTCATCGGTCGACATACCACCCACCCGGGACAGATGGAAGATCGCCGCCGGGTCGATGTCCCCGGAACGGGTACCCATCACCAGGCCCTCCAACGGGGTCAGCCCCATCGAGGTCTCCACGCACACACCGCCGCGCACCGCCGAGGCGCTGGCCCCGTTGCCCAGGTGCAGCACGATCGTGTTGACCTCCGCGGGCTCCTTGCCCAGCAGCTCCGCGGTGGCCCGGGAGACATACGCGTGCGAGGTGCCGTGGAAGCCGTAGCGCCGCACCCCCCAGCGGTCGGCGGTCTCCACGTCGATCGCGTAGCGCGCCGCCGCCTCCGGGATGGTGGAGTGGAACGCCGTGTCGAAGACCGCGACCTGCGGCAGGTCCGGGCGCAGCGAGCGGGCCACCTTGATCCCGGTGACATTGGCCGGGTTGTGCAGCGGGGCCAGCGGGATCAGCTTCTCGATCTCCTCGACCACCTCGTCGGTGATCAGGGTCGGCTCGGTGAACCGGGTGCCGCCGTGCACCACCCGGTGGCCGACCGCCGCCAGCTCGGGCGAGTCGAGGCCCAGGCCCTTGGCGGCCAGCTCGTCGGCCACCTGCTTGAGGGCCGCCGCGTGGTCGGCGACGGGGCCCTCACCGATCCGCTCCACGATGCCGGAGGCCGGACGGGAGCCGTCGGCCATGTCCAGCAGCTGGTACTTCACGGACGAGGAGCCGGAGTTGAGGACGAGGACTCGGGAGCCGTTCACGCGGACTGCGCCTTCTGTGTCGGGGATGTGGGGGAGGTCGGGGAGGTGGCGGTCGCCGGGGACTGGGCCTGGACGGCGGTGATCGAGACGGTGTTGACGATGTCCTGCACGAGTGCCCCGCGGGACAGGTCGTTCACCGGCTTGCGCAGGCCCTGGAGCACCGGGCCGACCGCGACGGCGCCCGCCGAGCGCTGCACGGCCTTGTAGGTGTTGTTGCCGGTGTTCAGGTCCGGGAAGATCAGCACGGTGGCCTTGCCCGCCACCTCGGACTCGGGCAGCTTGGTCGCCGCCACCGCGGCGTCCACCGCCGCGTCGTACTGGATCGGGCCCTCGACCAGCAGATCCGGGCGGCGCTCGCGGACCAGCTCGGTCGCCTTGCGGACCTTGTCCACGTCAGCGCCGGAGCCCGAGGTGCCGGTGGAGTACGACAGCATCGCGATCCTCGGCTCCACCCCGAACTGGGCGGCCGTCGTCGCCGACTGGATGGCGATGTCCGCGAGCTGCTCGGCGCCCGGGTCGGGGTTGACCGCGCAGTCGCCGTACACCAGCACCCGGTCGGCCAGGCACATGAAGAACACCGAGGAGACGATCTGGGCGCCCGGCGCGGTCTTGATGATCTCGAAGGCGGGCCGGATGGTGGCGGCGGTGGAGTGCACCGCGCCCGAGACCATGCCGTCGGCCAGCCCCTCCTGGACCATCAGGGTGCCGAAGTACGAGACGTCGGCCACCACGTCGTACGCCAGCTCGTAGGAGACGCCCTTGTGGGCGCGCAGCTTCGCGTAGCCCTCCGCGAAGCGCTCCCGCAGCGGGGAGGTCTGCGGATCGATGATCTGCGCCTCGGCGAGCTGGATGCCGAGCTCGGCGGCGCGCTTGCGGATCGAGTCCTCCTCGCCCAGCAGTGTGAGATCGCACACATCGCGGCGGAGCAGTACGTCGGCGGCGCGCAGCACCCGCTCCTCCGAGCCCTCGGGCAGCACCACCCGGCGGCGGTGGGACCGGGACCGCTCGATCAGCTCGCGCTCGAACATCATCGGGGTGACCCGGCTGGAGCGGCCCACCGAGATGCGCTCGGTCAGCGCCGCGGTGTCCACATGCCGCTCGAAGAGGCCCAGCGCGGTCTCCGCCTTGCGCGGCGCGCTCGCCGTGAGCTTGCCCTCGATGGCGAACAGCTCGGCCGCCGTCGGGAAGGACCCGCCCGCCACCGACACCACCGGGGTCCCCGGGGCCAGCCGCGAGGCCAGCGCCAGGATGTCCGGACCCGGCCGCTCATCCAGGGTGAGCAGCACCCCGGCGATCGGCGGGGCGCCCGCGCTGTGCGCGGCGAGCGCGCCGACGATCAGGTCCGCGCGGTCCCCGGGCGTCACCACCAGGCAGCCCTCGGTCAGCGCGGGCAGGAAGCTCGGCAGCATCGCGCCGCCGAAGACGAAGTCCCGCACATCCCGGGAGAGCCCGGTGTGATCGCCGAGCAGCACCTCGGCGCCCAGGGTGCGGACGATCTGGGAGACGGTGGGCGCCGACAGCGATCCGTCCTCGGGCAGCACATAGCTGGGGACCGGCAGCTTGGCGGCCAGCCGCTCGGCGATGGCCGCGCGGTCCCCGGGTGCCACCCGGTTGACGACCACCGCGACCACATCGCAGCCCCGCCCCTCATAGGCGCGGTAGGCGTTGTGGGCCTCGGCGCCGGCCGACTCGGCGGTCTGCTTCTGCCCGCCGACCACCGTGATCACCGAGGCGCCGAACTCATTGGCCAGCCGTGCGTTCAGCCCCAGCTCGTCGGGGAGGCTGGTGGCCGCGTAGTCGCTGCCCAGCACCAGGACGTAGTCATACGCGTCGGCCACCTCGTGGAAGCGGCCGACCAGCTGTGAGACCAGCTCGTCGGTGCCCTGCTCGGCCTGGAGCGTGGCAGCGTCCTCGTACGTCATGCCGAAGACGGACTCCGGTGACTGGCTGAGCCGGTAGCGCGCCCGCAGCAGGTCGAAGAGGCGGTCGGGGTCGTCGTGCACCAGGGGGCGGAAGACGCCGACCCGGTCGACATGGCGGGTCAGGAGCTCCATGACTCCCAGCTCCACGACCTGGCGTCCGTCGCCACGCTCGACTCCGGTCACGTACACGCTGCGTGTCACGCGTGCTCTCCGTTCCTCTGGCGTTCGTCGGTGTTTTCGCTATGTGCGCCCATCGGACACAAATTGGCCACATTGACCGGCCCAGTCCTCTTGACAATACCTGCGACCGTGATTAAGGCGCTTGTCGCTCGGGGGATACAGCACCACCCCGCCCATGAAACAATCGGACTGGCTCACATCTACCCGTAGGGAGCAGGAGACACAGCACGATGCGCATCGGAGTTCTCACCGCAGGCGGCGACTGCCCCGGCCTCAACGCTGTGATCCGGTCGGTGGTGCACCGCGCGGTCGCCGGCCACGGAGACGAGGTGATCGGATTCGAGGACGGTTTCAAGGGGCTCCTCGACGGCCGTCACCGCAAGCTCGACCTCGACGCCGTCAGCGGCATCCTCGCCCGCGGCGGCACCATCCTCGGTTCCTCCCGCCTGGAGCGCGCCCGGCTGCGCGAGGCGTGCGAGACCTCGAAGGACCACGCCCGGGACTACGGGATAGATGTGCTGATCCCGATCGGCGGCGAGGGCACCCTCACCGCGGCGCGGATGCTCTCCGACGCCGGGCTCCCGATCGTCGGCGTCCCCAAGACGATCGACAACGACATCTCCTCCACCGACCGCACCTTCGGCTTCGACACCGCCGTCGGCGTCGCCACCGAGGCCATGGACCGGCTGAAGACCACCGCCGAATCCCATCAGCGGGTGATGGTCGTCGAGGTCATGGGGCGCCATGCGGGCTGGATCGCGCTGGAGTCCGGGATGGCCGGCGGCGCCCACGGCATCTGCCTGCCGGAGCGGCCCTTCGAGGTCGACGGGCTGGTGAAGATGGTCGAGGAGCGGTTCGCCCGCGGCAAGAAGTTCGCGGTCATCTGCGTCGCCGAGGGCGCGCACCCGGCCGAGGGCTCCATGGAGTACCAGAAGGGCGAGATCGACCAGTACGGCCATGAGCGGTTCACCGGGATCGGCAACCGCCTCGCGGCCGAGCTGGAGCGGCGCCTGGGCAAGGAGGCCCGCCCGGTCATCCTGGGGCATGTGCAGCGCGGCGGCACGCCCACCGCGTACGACCGCGTGCTGGCCACCCGCTTCGGCTGGCACGCCGTCGAGGCGGCGCACCGGGGCGACTTCGGCATGATGACCGCGCTGCGCGGCACGGACATCACGATGGTGCCGATCGCCAACGCGGTCACCGAGCTCAAGACCGTGCCGGTGGACCGGATGGACGAGGCCGAGTCGGTCTTCTGATCCGCCACGGCCTCCGGCTCTCCCTTTTCCGTCTCTCGTCTTCGTCTCGCGTCTCTGTCGGCCGCAGCGGTCTTGATCATCCCCCCGTGGAAGATCAAGACCGCTGCGGCCGTGCGCGGAGGTCTTCCCCTCGTTCTCGCTCAAGCGCCTGGACGACGGGCTGTGGCGGATCGCCACCCTGCACCCCGAGCACGGCCCGGGCTGCTCCGGAATCATGGGCCAGAGCAAGGCCGAGGGTGCCTGGCTGGGGGACGACTACTGCGAGAGCCGGGGAGCGGGCGAGGAGTTCCGGCTGGAGGCCGTGGACCGGCCCGCCGAGGGGTTCCGGCTGCGGCCCGCGCACACCGGCCAGTGTCTGGCGCTGTCCGGCGGCACCATCCGGCGCTGGGCCCATGTGGTCCAACTGCCGTGCCGGTCCGACGCCCCGGGACAGGTCTTCCGCTTCGACCCGGTGGGCTCCGGGGCGAAGGGGTAGCCGTCAGGGGCGAAGGGGCGGCCGCCAGGGGCGAAGGGATAGCCCGCGCCGCCGACGGGGCCCCGGCTCTCTGGTACTGTCCCCGCCTGATCAAGGGGGGAACTGGTCAGGGGATGTAAGGAGTTAAGGGCGGGATGCGTGGTTTATGGGGCCGTGTGTGGCAGCGCCGCACGCCCCTTGTCGTACTGATGGCGGTCGTGGGGATCGCGGGGGCCGTCCTCGTGACCAGGGACAGCGGCGGCGGCCATCTCGCCGCCAACCGGGCCCAGTTGAGGAAGGCGTGCGACGGCACCCTGCCGTACGGGGACCTCGAGCGGCTGGTGCGTGACGAGCGGCCGGGCGAGCTCAGACAGCACGGCACGATGCTCGCGCCCGGCCAGGAGAGCCGCTCGTTGCTGGACTGCTCCCTGTCGTGGGGCGACGGATACGGGGTCACGGTCCACGCCGAGGCGCTGGTCTCCGATGTGCCCGAGGCCGTCGAGACCCGGGACCTGCTCGAACCGGCCGGTGGCCACGGCACCTTCGTGGCGCCGGGCACCACCGGCCAGTACGGGAAGCGGGGCGCCTGGCTGGTGGCCGACTGCCTGGGCGGGCTCGGCGGCCGGGTCCGGCCCACGACCGATCTGTATGTGACGGCCCGGGTGACGGACGGGACCGACAGCGGGGCCGACGGGACCGACGGGACCGACTCGGCGGACGAGCCCGGCAAGGCCGAGGCCGACGAGGCGTCGGCGGGGAACGGCAAGCCGGACCGCGCCACCGCGCTCCTCGGCTTCCGTACCGCCGTGCACGTGGCCAACGCCCTCACCAAGGCCCAGCACTGCGGCTCCGGCCCGCTCACGACGCCCACCGCCGTGGTGGACACGGACGAGACCCATGGCGCGCCCGGCCAGGGCCTGCGCAAATGCGAGTGGATCGACGGCTCCTCGCTCCCCGGTGTCGCCTCCGGCTCCTGGACCACCCTCGGCGATCTCCAGGAGTCCACCGGTCTGAGCGCCTGCGCCGGGGAGTGGGACGCGGAGAAGAACGCCGGTGAGCGCCCGCGCCCGAAGCAGTGGCAGGTCACCGAGGTCGAGGCGGCCAGCTGGTCGGGGATCCTCGGCCGGTCGGCGTACGACTCCTACGAACGCGAGGGCCATGTGCCCGGGTGGGGAGCGGAGGACGACAAGCGCCCCTCCGAGGCCGGTTCCGAGACGGACGCGGGCGCTGACACCCGGCAGGAGGACCGCGTCTCCTCCTACGCCGGACGGCCCCAACTCGCCCTGTGGGCCCGGTCGGTGTGCGGCGGCCGCACCACCTACCACCGGGTGGCCGTCCTCCCCGAGATCCGGCTCGAGGACGGCGAGACGGCCGTCATCGGCGGCAAGGACCGCGCCAGGCTCTCCACGGCCGCGCGTACGGTCCTGGACCGCTATCTCGACGCCGACGACGGCTGGCCCGCGTCCGCGAAGTGCCGCGACACCAAGGTGCTCGGGGAGGTCGAGCAGTGGCACTGACCCGACCCGCACTCACCCGGCGCCAGATCCGCGCCCTGGTGGCCGCAGCGGTGGCGCTCGCCGCCCTCACCGGGGCGTTCGTCTGGTTCACGGGCAGCGAGGACCGGGCGCTGGAGGGGGCCTGCGACGGGGTGCTTCCGGTGGGCGAGGTCCGCTCGGTGCTCGGCGACGACACCGAACTGGACGTCACGAACCGCACCGAGGGGTCCTTCGGGAAGAAGGCCGACAGCGCCGCCAAGAGCGGAGAGAGCGCCGCCAAGAGCGGAGAGAGCGCCGCCAAGAGCGGAGAGAGCGGCGCCAAGCGGGCCAACTCCCTCTCCGTCCACTGCCGGATCACCGCCGAGAACACGGGCCACATCGCAGTCTCCATAGCGGGCTCGCCCCGCCCCCGCGCCGAGTACGGATACGAGGACCTCTACACCGCCGTACCCGCCCGCCGCACGCTCCCCGTCCCCCTCGGCCACGGCTGGTCCGGCCTGTTCGCCACCGACACCACACGGCTGGACGACGCCAAGGACGGCACGGCCACCACCGCCGTACTGCTCGACTGTGCCCGGCGCGGCGACAGTCTGCTGATCACCGTCGAGACCGCGCTGCGCGGCGCCGCCACCCTCGACGACCCCGCCGTCCGCCCCGACTTCGTCCGCACCGCCACCGCGACCGCCGAGGCGGCCAACGACCACTGGGGCTGCGGCGCGCGCCTGGGCAAGCCGGTCCGCACCGTCGGCCTGCCGGTGAACGAGGACGAGTACGAGCCGCTGCTCGGCGCCAAGGGCACCTGCGCGGCCGTCCCCACCGCCTCCCGCTCCGCCGTCTCCACCGCCCGCGAGACCGCCCGCGACCGCGCGCCGCGCGAGAGCTGCGTCCTCGGCACCCGGGACGGCTCACCGCTCTACCGGCTGGAGGCGTACTACGGGCCCTACGCGGAGGACGCCCGCTCCCAGTACACCCGGGACTACGACTACGAGAACGTGACCCCGGCCGAGCGGCCCGCCGGGCGGCTCGGCCGGAGCGCCTACTGGGCCGGTGCCACCTGCCCGCGCGGCGCCGAGTCCGCCCTCTACCTCATCCGCGCCGACGACGCCGACGGCGAGACCCGCCGCCGCCCCGACCTCGCCTACGAACGCGCCGCCCTGGCGGCTTTCGCCGCCGCCTCGGCCAAACACCACGGCTGCGCGGCGCCGATGTTGCCCGAGGGCTGAATCACCGGCCGGAATGGCGGCGGCGCCGTCATCCCTTGACGGCGCCGCCCAGGGCGAAGCCGCCGCCCAGACGGCGGGAGATCAGGACGTAGAGCAGGAGCACGGGCGTGGAGTAGAGGATCGAGAAGGCGGCCAGCTGGCCGTAGACGACCTGGCCGTAGTTGCCGAAGAAGGTGAAGATCGAGACGGACGCGGGGAGTTGCTCGGGGGAGAGCAGGAGCATGAAGGGGACGAAGAAGTTGCCCCACATCATGATGAAGCTGTAGATCATCACGACCGTGATGCCCGGCCCCATCAGCGGCAGGATCACCCTGGTCAGGCTCTGCAGCCAGGACGCGCCGTCGGTCCACGCCGCCTCCTCCAGGATCACCGGCACGCCGTCCATGAAGTTCTTCATCAGCCAGATGGCGAACGGGAGTTGGGAGGCGGCGAGGAAGAGGGCCGTGCCGGACATGGTGTCGATGAGGTCCACCTGGACGAAGAGTCCGTAGACCGGAACCATGATCGCGGTGATCGGCAGACAGGTGGTGAAGAGCACCGTCAGCAGATACGGGCGCACGACGCGGGAGCGGAAGCGGGAGAGGGGGTAGGCGGCGAGGGCCGCGCAGGCGACGGTCAGGATGGTGGCGCCGCCGCACAGGAGCAGGCTGTTGAGCATCGGCGTGAAGGTGATCTCGTCCGTCCACACCGCCGAGAAGTTGTCCAGCGTGGGCGAGCCGGGCGCCGAGACCCGCAGGGTGGCATCGTTGTCGATGGAGGCCAGGACCAGCCAGGCGAGCGGGAGCAGGAACGCGGCGGCGACGAGCAGCAGCGCGGCGTCGGCGGCCAGCCGGCGGCGCAGCCGCGGGGACCAGCGGGGGCCGCCGGTACGGCTCTTGGCGGAGCGGGGCCAGGTGCGGGCGGGGCGGGCGGAGAGCGCGGACAACCTCGGACCTCCTCGCGCGCTTGCGAGCGCAGTCGATCAGCGTCCGTCCATGAAACCCGTTGCCACTCGCGTTGGGGAAGACGCGTGCGCGGTTCGCTCCTTACGGCGTCTCCCTACGGCGTCTCCCTACGGCGTCTCCTTACGGCGCCGGTGGTGCGACAGTCACCGGCTGGTCGTTCCGCAGCTGGTCGAAGAGGCGCCGCGCCTGCGTCACGTTCCACTGCACCGCGCTGCCCTTGGAGGTCCGGAGGTTGGTGTTGGACACCGGGACGTTGAGCTGCTTGCCGTTGCCCGAGGTGACGCCCTTCACCGCCTCGAACAGGGACATCAGGGTCGGCAGGCCCATGTCCTTGTCCACGATGAGCGTGTCCAGACCCGCGCGTACGGTCGGGAAGGCCGCGAACGGGTTGGCCAGGACGCCCGGTGTGGCGGCCTTGTTGGCGAGCGCGGCCAGGAACTTCTGCTGGTTCTGGGTGCGGCCCAGGTCGCCCTTGGCCTCCTGCTTGCGCTGGCGGACGAACGCGAGCGCCTTCGCGCCGTCGAGGGTGTGGCAGCCCTTCTTCAGGTCCAGCCCGGACTTGGGGTCCTTGATGTCCCGGTCCACGCACATCCGCACCCCGCCGACCGCGTCCACGACGTCCACGAACCCGGAGAAGCCGATCTCCGCGTAGTGGTCGATGCGCAGTCCCGTGTTGCGCTCGATGGTCGAGACGAGCAGATCGGGGCCGCCCATCGAATAGGCCGCGTTCAGCTTGTTCTGGGACGGGTCGTAGCGCCTGCCGGTCTCGGGGCGGACGAAACCGGGGATGTTCACCCAGGAGTCGCGCGGCAGGCTCATCATCGTGGTGCCGCCTGCGCCGGTGTGCAGCACCATCATCGAGTCGGTGCGGCGGCCCTCGGCCGAGCCGGTGCGCAGGCTCTTCCTGGCCTCCTCGGAGAGGCCCTCCCGGCTGTCGGAGCCCACGATGAGGTAGTTGGTGCCCTTCCCGGGCGGTGGGCGGTCCGGTG
Source organism: Streptomyces sp. MK37H (assembly GCF_018035285.1). Classification (NCBI taxonomy): domain Bacteria; kingdom Bacillati; phylum Actinomycetota; class Actinomycetes; order Kitasatosporales; family Streptomycetaceae; genus Streptomyces; species Streptomyces sp. MK37H. The sequence continues at coordinate 22,976 of NZ_JAAAYH010000109.1, forward strand.
CCCTGCCGAGGTCGACCTCGCGGTTGAGCTGGGTGTCGGCCCAGACGTAGGCGCTGCCGGAGGCGAGGAGCAGCGCGGAGACCGCCACGACGGCCAGCCGGA